>CAVJUB010000012.1:0-36405 GCA_963652545.1 Hallella faecis
GATTGGATTTTCAATGTTTGACTCGTTCCTTACCAAGATTTTCGGCAGCCGTAATGACCGCCTGGTCCGCCAGTACCGCAAGAAGTGCGCTGCGGTGAACAAGCTTGAGCCGCAGATGCAGAAGCTCTCGGATGAGGAGCTGCAGCACAAGACGGTCGAGTTCCGCGAACGGCTGGCCAAGGGCGAGACGCTCGACGCCCTGCTGCCGGAAGCCTTCGCCGTCTGCCGCGAGGCGAGCGTGCGCGTGATGGGCATGCGCCACTTTGACGTGCAGTTGATCGGCGCCATGGTGTTGAACGACAACAAGATCGCGGAAATGCGCACGGGCGAAGGCAAGACGCTCACGGCGACGCTCGCGGTGTACTTGAACGCTCTCCCGGGGCTGGGCGTGCACGTCGTGACGGTGAACGACTACCTCGCCAAGCGCGACGCTGACTGGATGGGACGCCTCTACAACTTCCTGGGCCTCACCGTGGGCACGGTGCTCTCGCAGCAGGACACCGAAAGCAAGAAGGCCGCCTACGCCGCCGACATCACCTACGGCACGAACAACGAGTTCGGCTTTGACTACCTTCGCGACAACATGGAGTACGACGTCGCGAACCGCCGCCAGCGCGGCCTCAACTACGCGATCGTGGACGAAGTGGACTCGATTCTCATCGATGAAGCCCGCACGCCGCTCATCATTTCGGGCGCCGCCGACGACAACACGGACCTCTATCGCTTGATCAACGAAATTCCGCCCCTTTTGAAGCGTCAGGCGGACGAAAAAGGCGAGGGCGACTACTGGGTGGATGAAAAGGCCCACCAGGTCTACCTCTCCGAAGCGGGGCACGAGCACCTCGAAGCGATCCTCACGGAAAAGGGGCTTTTGAAGGACGGCTCGAGCCTTTATTCGCCCCAGAACATCATTCTCCTGCATCACTTGAACGCCTCCTTGAAGGCGCACACCCTCTTTCAGCGTGACCAGCAGTACGTCGTGCAGAACGGCGAAGTTGTCATCGTGGACGAATTCACGGGCCGCCTCATGCCGGGGCGCCGCTGGTCCGAAGGCCTGCATCAGGCGGTGGAGGCGAAGGAAGGCGTCAAGATCCAGCAGGAAAACCAGACGATGGCTTCCATCACCTTCCAGAACTACTTCCGCATGTACAAGAAGCTCGCCGGCATGACGGGCACGGCGGATACGGAAGCCTATGAATTCCAGGACATCTACGGTCTGGAAACCGTGGTGGTGCCGACGCACCGCACGATGATCCGCAAGGACCAGCAGGACAAGGTGTTCCGCACCACGGAAGAAAAGTACGCGGCGATCGTCGAGGACGTGAAGGACTGCGTGAAGCGCAATCAGCCGGTGCTCGTGGGCACCACGTCGATTGAAGTGTCGGAAATCCTGAGCCAGCGCCTGACGAAGGAAGGGATCGCCCACAACGTCTTGAACGCGAAGCAGCATGAGCGCGAAGCGCAGGTCGTTCTCGAAGCCGGTCGTCCCGGCACCGTGACGATCGCCACCAACATGGCCGGCCGCGGCACCGACATCGTGCTGGGCGGCGGCATCACGAAGCAGGTGGACGCCATCAAGGCGGACGAATCGCTCACGCCCGAAGCGAAGGAAGCGAAGATCGCCGAAGTGAAGGCCGAATGGCAGAAGCTTCACGATGAAGTGGTGGCCGCGGGCGGCCTGCGCATCATCGGCAGCGAGCGTCACGAATCCCGCCGCATCGACAATCAGCTCCGCGGCCGCTCCGGCCGCCAGGGCGACCCTGGGAGCTCCGTCTTCTACCTTTCGATGGAAGACCAGCTCCTGCGCATCTTCGGCGGCGACCGCATGAAGGCGATTGCCGACCGGCTGAAGCTTGAAAAGGGCGTCGCGATCGAATCGAAGATGCTCTCTCGCATGATCGAGAGCGCGCAGCGCAAGGTGGAGGGCCGCAACTACGACATCCGCAAGCAGCTCCTGGAATTCGACGACGTTCAGAACGACCAGCGCAAGGAGATCTACCGCCTGCGCAACGAGATTCTGGAAAGCAAGGACGTCACCGAGATGGTGAACAACCTGCGCCACGGCTACTTCACGGATCTCTTCCGCGGCTTCGTGCCGGCGGACACCGTCGAAGAGCAGTGGGACTTGAAGAGCCTCACCGAGCAGCTCAAAACGCAGTGGGGCCTCGACATCCCGATGCAGGCGATGCTCGAAAAGGACAACAACGTGGGCGACGAGGATCTCCTCAAGGCGCTGATCGACACCACGGACGGCGTCGAAAAGGCGAAGGAGGAGATGGTGGGCCACGAAGCCTGGGCGGGCTTTGCAAAGAACGTGCTCCTGCAGGTGCTGGACGCCGTTTGGCGCCAGCACATCACGGCGCTCGACGCGCTGCGCCAGGGCATCTACCTGCGCGGCTACGCGCAGAAGCAGCCCAAGCAGGAGTACAAGCGCGAAGCCTTCGGCATGTTTGAGACGCTTTTGGACACCGTGCGCGAAAACCTCACCCGCGTGATGATGAACGTTCAGATTCAGCAGCCGCAGGAAGCGGAGGCGGCGAGCGAACAGGCGGCCGCTCAGGCGGCGGCCCGCGCCGAGGGTGCCGCGGCGACGCATGACGAAGCGATCGACTTCTCGCACGTCGGCCGCAACGATCCCTGCCCCTGCGGCTCCGGCAAGAAGTACAAGGACTGCCACGGCCGCCTGAAGTAAGCTTTCAGCGCGCTGTGACGAACCGACGGCGTCCGGCCGGACTTCTCTCTTGACCGAGAGAGGCGCGGCGGGCGCCGTTTTTCATGGAAAAAGAAAAATGACGGAATTGGAAGACCTTTCGCTTTCGGTGCTGCGGCGATTCGCGCAGCTCCTTCCCCCGGAAAATCCCGAGCCCGACTGGTCGGCCCCGGCCTTTCGCTGGGTGCGCCGCACCTACATGGGCACGGTGGTGGGGCGGCTCGAGGCCGTGCGAAGCTTTGCGCACGTGAACTTGGATCATCTGCTCCACATTGACGGCCAGAAGGCGGAGCTCGTCGCCAACACCGAGCAGTTCGTGCGAGGGCTGCCGGCGAACAACGTGCTCCTCACCGGCGCCCGCGGCACGGGAAAGAGCTCGCTCATCCGCGGCTGCTGCACGAAGTTCTACGCCGAGGGGCTGCGCCTCATTGAAGTGGGAAAGGACGACCTCTGCGACCTCGCCGACATCGTTCGCCTGACGAGCACGCGTCCCGAGCGCTTCATCGTCTTCTGCGACGACCTGTCCTTCGAATTGGGGGAAGGGGGCTACAAGGCGCTGAAGGCGGCGCTGGACGGCTCGGTCGCCGCGGGCGGCGACAACCTCGTCATCTACGCGACGAGCAACCGGCGTCATTTGATGCCGGAGCCTCAGTCGGACAATGCGCAGGCGGCGCTGGACGATGAAGGCGAGCTGCATCCGGGCGAGGTGCTCGAAGAAAAGCTTTCGCTCGCGGAGCGTTTCGGCCTCTGGCTCTCCTTTTATCCCTTCAGTCAGGAGAAGTACCTGGACGCCGTGCGCCAGGCGCTTTCCGATCTCGGCGTCGCGCGCGAGACGATCGAAAGCGAGGACGTGCGTCTTGAGGCGCTGCAGTTTGCCATTCAGCGCGGCGGCCGCAGCGGCCGCGTGGCGCTGCAGTACGCGCGCAGCCGCGCCGGGCGCGAGAAGCTCAAGGGGGCGGCATGACAGAGGATTCGCGTCCCGTCACCGAAGTCGCGGTCGGCGTGCTCACGGACCCCGAGACGGGGCGGGTGCTGATCGGCTCGCGCCCCGAAGGAAAGCCCTACGCGGGCTGGTGGGAATTGCCCGGCGGCAAGCTCGAGCCCGGTGAGTCGGTGCACGAAGCGCTTGCGCGGGAGCTGAAGGAGGAGCTGAACCTCACGGTGACGGACTCCATGCCGTGGTTTGTGATGGAAAAGAGCTACCCGCACGCTTACGTGCGGCTGCACTTTCGGCGATCGGAGGCGTTTCTCGGGCGCCCGGAAAGCTTGGAGGGACAGGACTTTCGCTGGGTGAATCCCGCGCAGGCGGATCGCCTTGAGGTGAAGCTTCTGCCGATGGTGGCGCTCGTGCTGCGGCGCCTCACGCTGCCCGCGGTGCTGGTGATGGGGGAGACGCCTGAAAGTCTGGTGCGCGCGGCGGACTTCGTGCGAAGCACGGCGGACGCTGCGGTGTGGGTGACGACGGCGGACGCGAAGGCCGTCGTGGAGAATGCGGGCGCCGCGGCGTTTTTCTGGCCTCAGGACGTGTCTGTCGGCGTGACGGCGGCTGACTTCACGACAGAAACCGAGGCGCTCTTCGGTCTCGGCATGTCGGTTGAAGCGGTGGCGGGGCACGCCAATCGGCTCCCGGTGTACGTGCCGGACGAAGGGCGGGACTTGGACGCCGTGCGCCGCTCGGGCGCCCACGGCGTCTACCGGCGCTTCTTCTGATCGGCGCCGTTTGCGGCGGCTTCCTGAAGCTGCCGCTGCATTTCTTCGGCGACGGCCTGCGGATCCGCGGTGCCGGGGGCGCCTTCAATGCGGTACTCGCCCGAGGCCCAGGCGCCGAGGTCGATGAGCTTGCAGCGCTCGCTGCAAAAGGGCCGGAAGGGGCTCTTCACGTCATACTCGTGAAGCTTGCGGCAGGTGGGGCATTTCACCATCATGGTCGTGGCATCCATTGAAAAAGGCGGCTCGCCGAGCGGGCCGCCCTTGTGGGTTGGGGCTGAGGGGGATCAGCCGTTCTTCTTTTCGAGCGCCATGGCGTAGAACTTGCGATCGAGCTGCGCAACGGCGGCGGTGAGATCGGCGACCGAGCCGGTGTTCTCAATCACGTCGGTCGCGGCCTTGAGGCGCTCTTCGCGCGAGACCTGCGTGTCGATGATGGCGCGGGCTTCGTCTTCGCTCATGTGGCGGTCGTAGACGAGGCGGTTCACCTGATCCTCCACGGGCACGTCGATCACGACGAGGCGGGAGACGGCGTCCTTCCAGCGGCCGCTCTCAAGCAGCAGCGGAATGCTGAGGATGACGTAGGGAGCGGTGACGCGCTTCAGCTCTTCGTAAATCTCGCGCTTGATCATGGGATGAAGAATCCCTTCGAGCTTCGCGCGCTGCGCCGGATCCGAGAAGATGGTTTCGCGCATCAGCGTGCGCTTCAAGCCGTGGGCGCCGATCATGTCGGCGCCGAAGGCGACGGCGATCTCAGGCAGGGCTTTCCCGCCTGGCGCCGTGAGCGCACGGGAGATTTCGTCAGCATCGATGACCGGCACGCCGAGCGCGCGGAAAGCGTCCGTCGCGGTCGTCTTGCCGCAGGCGATGCCGCCAGTGAGTCCGATGATGAGAGGCATATGCGGCTCCTTGAGTTGTTTTTCCTGTAAGACTGATTCTAGTCGGTCCCGGACGCAATTCCTCGAAGAGGCGCTGAAAATGAAAAAGGAGACAACTTGCGCTGTCTCCTTTTTCGAAATCCTGGTCGGGGTGAGAGGATTCGAACCTCCGACTCCTACGTCCCGAACGTAGTACTCTACCAGGCTGAGCTACACCCCGAAAACATCACAGCGGCGCCGGATCGTTTAGCGATCGCGGTGAACTGCGAAGGACAAGAACTTTAACAGAGATTCTTTGAAATGTCCAGTCGGAAGTGCATCGAGTGCATTTTTTCCTCGCTCGACCTCGAGAAGCGCCCGCTCAACGCACTGTTCGATGGCGCCCGAAGCCTTCACGATGCGGCTTACGGCTTCAAAGTCGCCTTCGCACGTGAGAATGGCGTTTTCAATCACGGCGCGGTCTTCGGCGGAGCAGCGCTGCATGGCGTAGATGAGGGGAAGCGTCACCTTGCCTTCCTTGATGTCGGCGCCCAGGTTCTTGCCGATCGCGGCGGCTTCGCCCTGGTAGTCCAGAATGTCGTCGGCGATCTGGAAGGCGTTGCCGAGGCGAAGGGCGTATTCCGCGCAGGCGTCTTCGTACGCTTTGGGGGCGTGCGTGAACGCCGCCGCCATGTGGGCCGCGGCTTCAAAGAGGCAGGCGGTCTTGCGCTCGATCACCGCAAAGTACCGCTCTTCCGTCGTCTTGGGGTCGCCCGCGTTCGTGAGCTGCAGCACTTCGCCTTCGGAGAGGCGGTTCGCGGCGTCCGCAAGCGCCTGCATGACGCCCAGATTGCCGCGGCGGATCATCATCTGGAAGGAGCGCGTGTAAAGGAAGTCGCCCACGAGCACGGCCTGGTTGTTGTCCCAGCGGCTGTTGGCGGTCTCGCGGCCGCGGCGCATCTTGCCTTCGTCCACCACGTCGTCGTGCATGAGGGTGGCGGTGTGCAGCAGCTCGATCACGGCGCCGAAGTAGGGGGCGTTGTCCGAGGTGTCGCCCATGGCGCGCGCCATGAGAATAAGAAGCGCCGGGCGCATGCGCTTGCCGCCCGCGCTCGTGATGTAGCGGCCGATTTCCTTCACGCGGGGAATGTCGCTTTCCATCTCGGCGGCAATGATCTTTTCAACGGCGGCCATGTCGGCGGCGACGGGAGCAAGCGCCGCGGCGACGGCTTCCTTCAGGGAGGCGGTCATGATGTTCTCTTTTTGTTCTGTTGAGATCGCGCCCGGCGGGCGGGGCGATCGGTGAGGTGAGCAATGATAGCCGCAGACGCGATCAGTCAACGAGCTTCATCTGGCGCGCTTCATAGACGGCTTCGCCGCGCGAGTGGACGTTGAGCTTCTTGTAGAGCTTTTTCACGTGCGTCGTCACGGTGTGCTCGCTGATGGCGAGGATTTCGCCCACGGCGGCGAAGGCGAGCCCCTTGGCGAGAAGCTGCAGGATGTCGAGCTCGCGCCGCGAGAGGATGCCGCTCGCGCGCGCCGCAAGGTGCGCTTCGTTGCGGTTGTGGAGCGCCCGAAGCACCGAGCGCGCGATGACGGGGCTCACGGGGGAGCCGCCGGAGATCATGACTTTCAAGGCGGCGACGACGCTCGGGTTTTCGTCTGCAAAGAGAATGTAGCCGTCGGCGCCGGATTCGATCGCCTGCATCACGGTGTTTTCTTCGGCGACGTCCGTGGCGATGAGAATGTGGGCTTCGGGATTGCGCCGCAGGATTTCACGGGTGATCTCGGCGCCGCTGCCGTCGGGCAGCCGGACGTTCACGACGGCGAGATCAATCTTCTCCCGGCTGATGACGGCCGCCGCTTTGCGGCGCGAGTCCACGGCGGCGATGAGATGAAATTCAGCGTCGTGCAGCAGCTCGAGGGTGTGCCGCCTTAGTCGATAGTCGTCCGGCTCCACCACGAGGACGGTGGGCGCGGCGAGGTGTTCGCTCATTTTTTAATCTCCCTATTCTTTTTATGGGCATTCAGAGCAGGCTTTCGAGCGTCTCCGTGTCGGCGGCGAAGGCGCGGATGCCCTGCGCGAGCTTGGCGTTCACGAGGGGCGACATGACGGTCTGCCAGCGAAATTCGGCTTCCGTAATGGCGACGGGCGCCGTCGGTTCAAGCGCGGAGGCGTCGAGCGCGCGGGCGAGGGGCGTCGCGTCGGCGGCGAGGGCGTCAATGAACTTCGGCGCGATGGTGAGAAGGTCGCAGCCTGCGAGCGCGGCGATTTCACCGGGATTTCTGAAGCTCGCGCCCATGATCTGCGTCTGGGAGCCCGCGGCCTTGAGGGTGCGGAAGATGCGCGTCACGGACTGCACGCCGGGATCGGCGGCGCCGGCGCTGGCGGCTTCGTCCCACGCGTCGCCCGCTTCCTTTTTCGCCCAGTCGTAGATGCGGCCCACGAAGGGGCTGATGAGCGTCGCTTTCGCCTGCGCGGCGGCCACGGCCTGCGCGAGGCCGAAGATGAGCGTCATGTTGCAGTGAATGCCTTCCTGCTCCAGGACGCGGGCCGCTTCGCATCCTTCCCAGGTGGCGGCGATCTTGATCAGAACGCGCTCGCGGCCGATGCCGCGGGCTTCGTAGAGCGCGATGAGGCGGCGCGCCTTTTCAATCGTGGCGCGCGTGTCAAAGGAGAGGCGGGCGTCCACTTCGGTGCTCACGCGTCCTGGGATGACGTCGAGGATGGCGGCGCCGAAGGCGGTGACGACGCGGTCGATGCGAAGTCGCGGCGACTCGTCTACGCGGCGGGCCGCTTCGAGAATGACGCGGCCGCGCTCGGTCTGCGCCGCCTTCAAAATGAGGGAGGGGTTTGTGGTGGCTTCCGCGGGCTTCACGCGGGCGATTTCATCGATGTCACCCGTGTCGGCGACGACCGTGGTCCACTGCTTCAAAGCTTCAAGCCGGCTGATGGAATTCATAGTCAACAATTGAACGGTTGGTTTCGGAAGCTCGGAAGGATACCTTGATCGCGGGATGTCTTAGCGGCATGGCGCGGTTTTTCTAAGGCTTTTTGACGACCGATTGGGGAAAGAAAGCGCGGCGGTAAGACTAAACGCAGACGGGCTACGAGGTATGCCTTAGCGCGTGAAAAAGCCAATGGGCGGAAAGCGCCTGCGGCTATAATTTATTGCTTTTACACCGGTTTGCGCCGCCGTCATCGAACGGGACGGGAAACCGGAGGCGGCGGATGGGCGCCAAGGCCTCATCCGCGCGCTTACAAGCTCCGACAAATTCTGGGAGAAAATTTTGAACTCCATTCAAACTGACATGCGACCTGAAGCAGCTTTGGCGCTTGCCGACGGAACCGTCTACATCGGGCGCAGCCTGGGGGCTGCCGGTTCCGTGACGGCAGAGGTCGTGTTCAACACCTCGATGACGGGGTATCAGGAAATCCTCACCGACCCGAGCTACACGGGCCAGATCGTGACGCTCACGTATCCGCACATCGGCAACGTCGGCGTCAATCCTCAGGACGAAGAAGGCCGCGGCGTCGCGGCGGCGGGTCTTGTGATCCGCTGCGCTTCGCCCGTGGTGAGCAATTTCCGTGCCACGGAAAGCCTGACGGACTACCTCGTGAAGGCGGGCACGGTGGCGATTTCCGACATTGACACCCGAGCCCTCGTGCGCCGTCTGCGCACGAACGGCGCTCAGGCGGGCACGATCGTCGCCGCTCGGGAAGGCAAGCTCACCGAGGCGGAGATTGAAGCCGCGAAGGCGTCCGCAAAGGCCTGGGGCTCCATGGTGGGCCGCGATCTGGCGAGCGTCGTCACGACGAAGGCTCCGTATGAATGGACGGAAGGCCTGTGGCGCTTGAAGGGCGAGGACGGGCGTCCTGACTTTGTGAAGCCCGAAAGCTTCAAGTACAAGGTCGTCGCCTACGACTTCGGCATCAAGCGCAACATCCTGCGCATGATGGCCGAGCGCGGCATCGCCGTGACCGTGGTGCCGGCGCAGACCCCGATTGCGGACGTTCTTGCGATGAATCCCGACGGCGTTTTTCTTTCGAACGGCCCCGGCGACCCCGAGCCCTGCACCTACGCCATCGAAGCGGCGAAGGTCTGCCTCGAGAAGAAGATCCCCTTGTTCGGCATCTGCCTCGGGCACCAGATCATGGGCCTTGCGGCCGGCGCGAAGACCGTGAAGATGAAGTTCGGCCATCACGGCGGCAACCACCCGGTGGTGGACCGCAAGACGCATCGCGTCTACATCACGAGCCAGAACCATGGCTTTGCGGTGGATGAGAAGTCGCTCCCTGCGAACGTGGAGGCGAACTTCGCGAGCCTCTTTGACGGGTCGCTTCAGGGCATGAAGTTTGTGGACGCGCCGGCGATGAGCTTCCAGGGACATCCTGAGGCGAGCCCCGGTCCGCACGACATCGCCCCCCTGTTTGACCGCTTCGTGGAACTCATGCGGGGGAACCGCTGATGAAGTCCCTGGAGGATGTGGTTCTCGCCGACCTCACGGAAGCCCGCGAGGCGCTCTCTTCGCTCATCGCCAATCGCGAGATGGTGGCGAAAATTGCCGAAGCCGGCCGCCTCATTGCCGCGAGCCAGAAGGCGGGCGGCACGGTCATGAGCTGCGGCAACGGCGGCAGCCTCTGCGACGCCATGCACTTTGCGGAGGAGATGACGGGTCGCTTTCGCGAAAACCGCCGCGCCTACCGCGCGCAGGCGATTTCCGACGTGGCCCACATGGCCTGCGTCGCCAATGACTACGGCTACGAAGACGTCTTCTCCCGCTGGGTGGAGGGCGCGGGCCGCGAGGGCGACGTGCTGCTTGCCATCACCACGTCAGGAACGAGCAAGAACGTTGTGAAGGCCGCGAAGGCCGCGCGCGAGCGAGGCGTGAAGGTGATCGCGCTCACGGGGCGCCCCGGCACGCCGATTACGGAATTGGCGGACGTCGCCATCGTCACCCCCGCCGGCCGCTGGGCCGACCGCGTGCAGGAGCTGCACATCAAGGTGATTCACATCCTCATCGAACTGGTGGAGCGCGAGCTCGATCCGCAGAACTATTTGAACGACTGAATACCATGCCCAAACGTACAGACATCAAATCCGTCATGATTCTCGGCGCCGGCCCGATCGTTATCGGCCAGGCCTGCGAATTTGACTACTCCGGCGCTCAGGCCTGCAAGGCGCTGCGCGAAGAGGGGTACCGCGTCATTCTGGTGAATTCCAATCCGGCCACGATCATGACCGACCCGGACACCGCGGACGCGACCTACATCGAACCGCTTGACACGCGCGTTCTGGAACGCATCATCGCCCGTGAAAAGCCCGACGCCATTCTGCCCACGATGGGCGGCCAGACGGCCTTGAACCTTGCGATGGCCTTGGACAAGGAAGGCATCCTCAAGAAGTACGACGTGGAGCTGATCGGCGCTTCTCCTGAAGCGATCGACAAGGCCGAGGACCGCCAGCGCTTCAAGGAGGCGATGAACCGCATCGGCCTTGAGAGCGCCCGCTCCGGCATCGCCTACAACATGTCCGAAGCCATGGCCGTGCAGGCGCAGGTGGGCTTTCCCGCCGTGATTCGTCCGTCCTTCACGCTGGGGGGCTCCGGCGGCGGCATCGCCTACAACATGCAGGAATTCGTGGAAATCTGCGAGCGCGGCCTGGCGCTGTCGCCCACGCACGAGCTCCTCATTGAAGAATCGCTTCTCGGCTGGAAGGAGTACGAGATGGAAGTGGTCCGCGACAAGGCGGACAACTGCATCATCATCTGCTCCATCGAAAACTTCGACCCGATGGGCATCCACACGGGCGACTCCATCACGGTGGCCCCGGCGCAGACCCTGACGGACCGCGAGTACCAGATCATGCGCGACGCGTCGATCGCCGTGCTGCGCGAAATCGGCGTCGACACGGGCGGCTCCAACGTGCAGTTTGCGGTGAATCCGAAGAACGGCCGTCTGATCGTGATCGAAATGAACCCGCGCGTGTCCCGCTCCTCGGCCCTCGCGTCGAAGGCGACAGGCTTCCCGATCGCGAAGATCGCCGCGAAGCTCGCGGTGGGCTACACGCTCGATGAATTGAAGAACGACATCACGGGCGGCGCGACGCCGGCTTCCTTCGAACCCACGATCGACTACGTCGTCACCAAGGTGCCGCGCTTTGCGTTTGAGAAGTTCCCGCAGGCCGACGACCGCCTCACCACCCAGATGAAGTCCGTGGGCGAAGTGATGGCGATCGGCTCCTCCTTCCAGGAATCCCTGCAGAAGGCGCTGCGCGGTCTTGAGACCGGCAAGGACGGCTTGACGCCCTTGTCCGACGATCGCGAAGAGATCGTGCACGAGATCAGCGAAGCCGGCCCCGAGCGCATCTTCTACGTGGCGGACGCCATGCGTCTTGGCATGACCGTGGAGCAGATCCACGAGATGACCTCGATCGATCCCTGGTTCCTCACGCAGATGAAGGAGCTCATTGACATCGAAGGGCGCGTGGCGCAGACGAAGCTCGCGGACCTCGACCATGACGATCTCCTTTACTTGAAGAAGAAGGGCTTTTCTGACAAGCGCATCGCGAAGCTGACGGGCGCCGCAGAAGGCGACGTTCGCGCGAAGCGCCACGAGCTCAACATCCGTCCCGTCTACAAGCGCGTTGACACCTGCGCCGCGGAATTCGAGACGAAGACCGCCTATCTCTATTCGACCTATCAGGACGAAAACGAGGCGCAGCCCACGGACAAGAAGAAGATCGTGGTGCTGGGCGGCGGCCCCAACCGCATCGGCCAGGGCATTGAGTTCGACTACTGCTGCGTGCATGCGGCGATGGCCCTTCGGGAAGACGGCTACGAGACCATCATGGTCAACTGCAACCCCGAAACGGTTTCCACGGACTACGACACCTCGGATCGCCTTTACTTCGAGCCGGTGACGTTGGAAGACGTCCTCGAAATCTGCCACATGGAAAAGCCCGCGGGCGTCATCGTGCAGTACGGCGGCCAGACTCCCTTGAAGATCTGCCGCGCCCTTGAAAAGGAAGGCGTGCCCATCATCGGCACCTCCACCGACGCCATCGACTGCGCCGAGGACCGCGAGCGCTTCAAGGAGCTCATCACGCAGCTCGGGCTGCACCAGCCGCCCAACCGCACGGCGCACACCGAAGAAGCAGCCCTGCGCCTTGCCGAAGAAATCGGCTACCCCATCGTCGTTCGTCCGAGCTACGTGCTGGGCGGCCGCGCGATGGACATCGTGCACAACGGCCGCGAGCTGATGCGCTACATGCACGAAGCCATCGTGGTGAGCGAAGAGAGCCCCGTGCTCCTCGATCACTTCCTGGACGACGCCGTGGAAATGGACGTGGACGCCGTGTCTGACGGCAAGGAAGTGAAGATCGCCGGCCTCATGCAGCACGTCGAGGCGGCGGGCGTTCACTCGGGCGACTCCGCCTGCTCGCTGCCCCCGTACAGCCTGCGCGAAGACATTCTTGACGAAGTGCGCCGCCAGACGGTGCTCATGGCGAAGGCCCTGGGCGTCGTGGGCCTCATGAACGTGCAGTTCGCGGTGAAGAACGCCGTGACCGAGCATCCGATCGTCTACGTGCTGGAAGTGAATCCGCGCGCCTCGCGCACCGTGCCCTTCGTGTCGAAGGCGACCGGCGTGCAGCTTGCGAAGGTCGCCGCCCGCTGCATGGTGGGCGAGTCGATCGAGAAGCAGGGCGTGAAGGTCGAGGTGAAGCCCGACCACATCAGCGTGAAGGAAGCGGTGTTCCCGTTTGCGAAGTTCCTGGGCGTGGACCCGGTGCTCGGACCGGAAATGCGCTCCACGGGCGAAGTGATGGGCGTGGGCCGCACCTTCGGCGAAGCGCTCTTCAAGAGCCAGCTCGGGGCCGGCAACACGCTGCCTCCGGCGGGCTCCACGGTGTTCCTCTCCGTGCGCGACGAAGACAAGCCGCGCGCCATCGTGGTCGCGGCCGAGCTCGCCGACGCGGGCTACAAGCTCGTGGCGACGAAGGGCACGGCCGAAGCTCTCGCGAAGGCGGGCATCGGCTGCAAGAGCGTGAACAAGGTGAGCGACGGGCGTCCCAACGTCCTCGACAAGATCAAGAACCGCGAGATCCAGCTCGTCATCACGACGAGCAACGAGTCCCGCGGCGAGATCAGCGACGCCCGTGCGATCCGCATGGCGGCGCTCGCGAACCGCGTCACCTACTTCACGACGATCGCCGGCGGCCGCGCGGCGGTGGAGGGCATCAAGCACCTCGCGGACGCTCAGGTCTACTCGCTGCAGGAAATGCATAAGGCGGCGCAATAGCGTTAAAATGCCGCCCTTTGAATTTTGACCCTCATTGGTGAAAAACATGGATAAACGGATTCCGATCACGGTTCAGGGCGCAGAAAAGCTGCGCGCGGAACTCGACGAACTGAAGCGCGTGAAGCGCCCGGCCGTCGTGGCTGCCATTGCCGAGGCCCGTGAAAAAGGCGACTTGTCGGAAAATGCCGAATACGATGCTGCCAAGGAAATGCAGGGGCATATCGAAGGGCGCATCGCGGAACTCGAAGGCAAGCTGCCGATGCTTCAGATCATTGATCCGAAGAGCCTGCAGGCGGGCGACCGCATTGTCTTCGGGGCGACCGTCGAGCTTGAGGACGAGGACTCCGGCGAAGTTCGCACCTACCAGATCGTGGGTGACGACGAAGCCGACATCAAGGCGAGCAAGATCTCGATTTCGAGTCCGCTCGCCCGCAGCCTCATCGGCAAGTTTGAAGGCGACGAAGTGACGTGCCCGGCCCCGAAGGGCCTCATTCACTACGCCATTGTGACGGTGAAGTATCTCTGAGCCTTCGGGTTCGAAAAGAAGGTCCGCAGCGGGTTGTCGGCTCGCGCGGGCCTTTTTTTTCGCCCGTTAGAATGAAGCGGCAGACGTTGTCATCCGTCTGTCACGCAGTGCGGGCACGATGACGACCGGATTCAATCTTGGAGACAGATTTATGACGGAAACGGTGTTGGTCGTCGAAGACGAGCCGGCGATCCGCGAATTGATCGGCTTTGCCTGCGAGACGGCGGGCTACAAGGTGTTTCGGGCAGGCTCGGTGAAGGAGGCGCGCGACGTGATCGCCTCGGCCACCGTGGACCTCATTCTGCTTGACTGGATGCTGCCGGATCTTTCGGGGCTCGCGTGGCTCGAGATGCTGAAGCGCGACGAGCGCACGGCCGGCATTCCCGTCATCATGCTCACGGCGCGCGGCACGGAAAGCGACAAGGTGGCGGGGCTTGAGGCGGGCGCCGACGACTACATTGTGAAGCCTTTTTCGCCTCGGGAGCTCATCGCCCGCATGCGGGCGGTGCTGCGGCGCGGGGCGGCCGAAGCCGAAAAGAACATCGTCTGCGGGCCGCTCACCATGAACGAGGCGCGCTTCACGGCGAAGGTGAACGACGTCGAGGTGAAGCTCGGGGTGATTGAATTTAAGATGCTCTACGTGCTTGCGAGCAACCCGGGCCGGGTCTACTCCCGCGCGCAGCTTTTGGAGCGCGTCTGGGCGGACGCCGCAGGGTTTGACGAGCGCACGGTGGACGTGCACGTGCTGCGGCTGAGAAAGCAGCTTGCGAAGACCGCCGCCGCTGACATCATCGACACGGTCCGCGGCCTGGGCTACCGCGCCCACGCGTGAGCGGAGCCGCCATGGCGCCCACAAGACTTCAGGTGATGGGGCCGGTGATCTTCCGCCTCATCCTCATCGTGGTGGCGGGATTTGCCGTCGCCGGTCTCTCCAACCCTTACTGGGGCATGGGGCTCGTGATCGCGGGGTTCTTCCTTGAAATCCTCGTGCACCTCAACTACATCGCGCGTTTGGCGGGGTGGCTCGACGAAGCCACCGAGGTGACGAAGGCGGACGCCGCCGAGGTGCCGTCGGCGGCGATGGGGCTTTGGGCGGACATCTTTGCGCGGGTGTACCGCAGCCGCAAGGCTTTTGACAAGAACGTGCGCCGGCTCGAGACCCGCGAGGCGCGCTACCGAAAGACGCTGGGGGCGCTTCCCGAAAGCATTCTCTTGACGAAGAAGGACTGGATTCTCTCCTGGTGCAACGCGAACGCCGAGGCGCTCTTCAACATCAGCAGCGAAAACGACATGGGGCGCCATGTGCTGGCGCTCGTGGAGGATCCTGACATCACGGCGTACCTGAAGTCGGGGCAGTTTGACGCGCCTTTGAACTGGACGCGGCGCGCCGACGGCCGCACCTATGAAATCCGCGTCGTCATCGCCGACCGCAAGAATTCCCTGCTCATCGCCCGCGACGTCACCGAGCAGCTCAAGGTGGACGCCATGCGCCGCGACTTCGTGGCGAACGTCTCGCACGAATTGAGAACGCCCTTGACGGTGCTCACTGGTTTTTTGGACATGGCGGTGGCGGGCGTCACGGGGAAGGTGGAGCTTTCGCCCCAGCATCTTGAACTCATGCGCGATCAGGCGCAGCGCATGAAGCGCATCATCGACGACCTGCTCACGCTTTCGCGCCTTGAAAACGGCAGCGATGAGAAACAGGCGGAAGTCATTGCGCTCGATCGACTCGTGAGCACGGTCACGGCGGAGATGCAGGTGGTCGCGGCGGGCCGCTACACCGTGGACTGCATGGCGGCGCCGGCGGCGATTGAAGGCTATGCCGACGAAATCCGAAGCGCCGTCGTGAACCTCATGACGAATGCGCTCCGGTACACCCCGGAAGGCGGCCGCGTGCACGCCGAATGCCGGCGGACGGCCGCGGGGGGCGCCGAAGTGTCCGTGACCGACAACGGCATCGGCATTGCGCAAAAGGACATTCCGCGCCTGACGGAGCGCTTCTACCGCGTGGACAAGTCGCGCTCGCGCGACACGGGCGGCACGGGGCTGGGCCTTGCGATCGTGAAGCACGTCATGATCCGCCATGACGCGCAGCTCAAAATCGAAAGCGAGCTTGGGAAGGGCTCCACCTTCACGCTGACGTTCCCGCCCGAGCGCGTGCGTCAGACGGAGGCGGCGCCGGCCTGATGCCGGCGGTCAAGCCGCAGGAACTTCACCGCGGGGCGCTCGCCCTCGGCGGGAAGTTCCGAGAGAAGCGTCGTCTCCCAGTCAGCGTCGTTTAGTTCAGGAAACGTCGTGTCGCCTGCGGGCGAGGCGGCGATTTCCGTGATCCAGAGACGATCGGCCTGGGGAAGCGCCTGTCGATAGATTTCTCCGCCGCCGATGATGATCTGGCGGTCGCTGGCTCGGGCGGCCTCCAAGGCCGCCGCGAGATTCGGCACCACGGTGCACCCGGAAGCGGTGTAGTTTTCCTGCCGCGTGATCACGATGTTGAGGCGCTTCGGGAGCGGCCGCCCGATGGATTCAAACGTCTTTCGCCCCATGATGACGGCGGCGCCCGTCGTCACCGTGCGAAAGTGCTTCAAGTCCTCAGGGATGTGCCAGGGCATGTCGCCCGCGTTGCCGATGACGCCGTTGGCGGCGCGGGCTGCAATCATTTCCAGCATCAGAAATTCCTCAAACGGCGATCGGGGCCTTGATGTGGGGCCACGGGTTGTAGTCGACGATCTCGAAGTCTTCGTACCGGTAGTCGAAGATCGAGGCGGGGCGGCGCTTGATGACGAGCTTCGGGTAGGGGCGGGGCGTGCGGGAGAGCTGCTCCTTCGTCTGCTCGAAGTGGTTGTTGTAGATGTGGCAGTCGCCGCCCGTCCAGATGAAGTCGCCCGGCTCGAGGTCGCACTGCTGCGCCATCATGTGGGTGAGAAGGGCGTAGCTCGCGATGTTGAAGGGGACGCCCAGGAAGATGTCGCAGCTGCGCTGGTAGAGCTGGCAGGAAAGCTTGCCGTCGGCGACGTAGAACTGGAAGAGGCAGTGGCAGGGCGGCAGCGCCATCTTGTCCACGTCCGCCACGTTCCAGGAGCAGACGATGATGCGGCGGCTGTCGGGCTTCGTCTTGATGAGGTTCACCGCTTCTGAAATCTGGTCGATGTGGCGGCCGTCAGGCGCGGGCCAGCTGCGCCACTGCACGCCGTAGACGGGGCCCAAGTCGCCCTTTTCGTCCGCCCATTCGTCCCAGATCGTCACGTTGTTGTCGTGCAGGTACCCGATGTTGCCCGAGCCCGAAAGAAACCACAGCAGCTCGTGCACGATGGAGCGGATGTGCAGCTTTTTCGTGGTGACGAGCGGAAAGCCCTCGCTCAGGTCAAAGCGCATCTGGTAGCCGAAGACAGACCGGGTGCCGACGCCCGTGCGATCCGTCTTCTGATGGCCGTTTTCGAAAACGTGCCTCAGCAGCGTCTCGTATTGGTCGAACATCGGAATTCCTCGGAGGTTGGAAAAGGATCCGCGCATTTTAGCGGCGGTGTGAAGAAAAGCCCCGCTCGATCGGAGACGGGGCTTTCGAAGAGTGCTTCTGTCAGGACTCAGGGTACGTACTGGCAGAGCACGTTCAAGTGATAGAACACGGGGGCGGCGAAGGTAAGGGGCGCGAGACGCTCCAAGATGCCGCGGCCGATGTAGAGCTCGCCGTCGTAGTTGCGGGAGCCGAGGCTCACCTTCACCGAGTTGATGACGATGTCGCCCATGATGCAGGCAAGCACGATCGCAAGCGAAAAAAGCGACGCCTGCCACAGCTTGAAGGGCGTGATCCAGTAGAGCGCCGTCCCGACCGCAAGACCCAGAACGCCGCCCACGAGGTAGCCCTTCAGCGTCTTGTTGGGGCTCATCTTGAGGGGGCGGCCGCCCAGCGCGGAGCTCGCGATCACCGCAAAGAGGTCCGTGCAGAAGACGGTGATGAGGAAGTAGAGCAGCACGAGAAGGCCCGTGGAGTTGTAGCCCTCCAAGTTCAGGTTGGCGAGCGCGGGCGCATGGCTCACGCAGAAGACGCAGATCATCACGCCCCACTGCACCTTGGCGACGCGCTCAAGGTACCGGTCCGTGTCGTGCGAGAGGGCGGCGACCACCGGCAGCACGAGAAAGAGGTAGACCGGAATGAAGACCGTGTACACGGCCTGCAGGTCAAAGTAGACGAGCACGTACTGGATCGGGATCGCGAGGTAGAAGGCGATGACGAGCACCCAGTGGTCCGTGTGCTTGATGGGGGTGAGCGCGATGAATTCCCTCAGTAGAAAGAAGGAGAAGATCGCAAAGAGGATGTTCAAGGTCGCCGGCCCGAACCACCAGGCGACGGCGTAGGTGACGATGAGCCACCAGCCTACGCGGGTGCGGCTGTTGACGATGGCGAGGCGCTGCACGGCTTCAGGCGTCTTGGCGCGGCCTTCGGCCCAGAGGCCGTAGACCGTGCCCGCGGCCATCAGCACGATGAGCGAGGCGAGAATGATGAGATACCCCATGTTGAGGCTGAAACCGAGTCGCATCATGATATGGAAGCCAGATCAACGACGGCCTGACGGGCCCTGTTCAAGAATTCTTCCTTGCCGTCCTCGGGCGAATGCGCGAGGGGGGCGCCGAAGCGGATGGTGCAGATCGTGGGCACCGGAATGAGAACGCCCTTGGGCATGGCGCGGTAGAGGTTCTCGATGTAGACCGGAATGAGCTCGACCTGCGGGAAGTCGCGCATCAAGCGCCAGATGCCGCTTTTGAAGTCGCTCGGGATGGGCTGCGGACGGCGGGTGCCCTCGGGGAAGATGATGAGGGATTCGCCCGCGGAAAGCGCTTCCCGCAGGGGCGCAAGCGGATCGGTGCGGTGCTCGCCCCGGCGGTCGATCAGGACGACGTTGAGCTCCTTGGCAATGCGCTTTCGCGCAAGCCCGTGGCTCCAGTAGTCCTTCGCGGCGACGGGGCGCGTCGTTTCACGCAGCACGCGCGGCAGCGACGCCCAGATTGCGATCGTGTCGAGGTGGCTCGAATGATTGGCAAAGTAAATGCGCTGCTTGTGGCTCGGCCGGCAGCCGATCCACTGCGGATAGGCGCCGACGAGCAGTCGCGTGAGCCACACGATCGGCGTCATCAATTGATAGCGAAACAATCGGGATACCTCGATTCTTTATAAGTGAGCAAGTGCTGATTTTAGAGAAGCCGCGGCATCGTTGCGACGGGCGTCAGTCGCGGTTTTCTTCCGGCGTTTTGCGCTCGGCCGTTTTCTTTGCAAAGACCGGATTGTCAAAGCTTCCCTTCACCGTGTATTCGGTGGAAAAGAGGCGAGCCAGGGGCTCTCGCATCAGCATCTGCGCAATGAAGGTGCTCACGCCCACGATGGGGTTGACGATCGCGACCGCGAGCGACGCGCCCGCGGCGTTGATGTCGGGAAGCACCACGACGCGGCTGTCGAGCGTCTCGGTGTTGAAGTCGGCGGATCCCGTGAGGAGCACCGAGGCGTGCGGTCCGATGATCCGGCCGTTGTCGGTGGAGAGAACGCCGTTCGTGATCTTGCTGTCCACCTGCAGGGTGTCAAAGGCAAAGCCGCCGCGCGTGAGGTCGCTGAAGTCGAGCGTGAGGCGCTTAACGAGGGACTGCATGGAAAGAAGCGAGAGCATGGCGCCGGCGACGCCCGTGTCCACTTGCTTCAAGGAGCCGTTCTTCATTTCGGAGTGGATCGTGCCGCTTACGGTGCTGACAGTTGGAGACCAGGGGGAGCCTTCCCAGGAAAGCTCGGCCGCGGCCGTGCCGTTGCCGTCGGCGAGCGCCTGCGGCCAGCCGAGTTCGTCCAAAAGGCGTCCGCCGTTGTCGATCTGGAGGGCGGCGGAAAGCCGCGTGGCGTGGCGGCCGTTCACTTCCTGCCAGTCGCCCGAGCCCGTCAGGGTGCCGCCCGGATTCTTCACCGTGAGGGACTCGATGGACCAGCGGCGGCCAAGGTCGGTGAGGCGGTTGACGGCAGAAAGCTCCGTGGCGCCGAAATGCATCTTGCCGAAGCGGAAGTCGTCTGCCTTGAGGTAGACCGAGGGAAGAAGCGCCTCGGGCGGGTTGGCAAGCGCTGACTTCAGCGTGTCGGAGCTTCTCTCGGGAAGGTCGAGCTTCGTGAGGAGCGCGCGGATGGCGCCCTGTCCCGCGGTGTTCCATGTGACGGTGCCGTCCGCGGCGTCGCCCGTGAGGCGGATGCGCCAGGCGTCGGGCGCCGTCATGTCGGCGCGCACGCGAAGCTTTTTAAGGTCCATGCCGGAAAGGGTGAGGCTTTCGGTGTCAAGCGTCACGCGCTCCAACGTCGCGGCGTCGGCGGAGGCAGGGGAACTGCTTGTTTTGGCGACGTCAATCAGGCGCTCCACGATGGGTCGCCAGGGATCGGCGACGAGATGCGGTCCCGCGATTTCGAGCGCAAACCCCGAGCGCGGCAGGTCGGTGCGCTTGCCGACGGCAAAGCTGCCGAGGGTGGGGAGTTTCGACCCTTCGGCGGGCAGCTGAATCACGCTGTCAAACTTCGTGCGGTCAATGTTGACGGTGAGGCGGTGGCCGGCGCCTGCGCGGCTCTTGATCGGCGTCAGCGTGAAGGCGGCTGGCCAGCGCTCCGAAGCGGTTTTCGCAAGCGGCGCCGGCAGGTCGCTCGCCACCCCTTCGAGGTTCGACTGCACGTTGACGGCGACGCCGCGGCCGGGCGTGATGTTCACCGAGCCCACGAAGGTCGTGTCGCCCGTGAAGTGAGCGAGCGCTTCTTTCAAAAGAGCGACGTCCGCAAAGTAGGGGATGCTCTGCGGCGCGGCGCGCCCGGAGAGCGTGAAGGCGAGCGTGCCGTCCTGCAGCGTGGCGAGGTTGGCGCTCACATCGCGCCCCCAGGCGCTGGCGGTGACGCGCTTCGCGTCCGCGCCCTTTTCGGAAAAGTTCACGGTGCCGAAGGCGTGGGTCAAGGGCGGCACGGGATGCGCCATCGCGACGTCGTTGTCGGAAAGAATGACGCTGCCCGCGACCTGCGTGTCCCGAGCGTGCAGGAGCGGAATGCCCAGATGAAGCTTGAGGCCGGCGGATCCCCTGGCTTTCGTGCCGTCAAAGGCGTTTTGGACGTAGCCGCGGACGGGGCTCGCCGCCACGTAGTCAAACATTTTCTGCAGCTCGTCGCGGGCGGCGCCGTCCACGGTGAGGGTCACGTCGGACGAGCTGAGCTCAGGGATCACGGCGCGGGCCGAGGTGACCGTGACGCCCCGCGTGCGGGCGGAGTCCGCCTCCACCGTCATGCCGGCGCCTTCAAAGGTGATGCGGCCGCGGATTTTGTCGAGAATCGGCCATTCGCCTGGCACAAAGCCCCCGCTGCGCTTTCGGCGGTAGCTCGGAATGTAGTCCACGGCGGCGTCTTCCAGGCGCGCCGTGATGAAGAACCGGCCGTCGTCGCCCGGCGCGTCCCAAGGGAACTTCATGAAGTCGCCGCGAAGCTCGAAGACGCCGTCCGTCCCTCGGCCTTCGGGGAGACCGGCCTCAAGCCAGTCGATGACGTCGTCGCCCACGACGTTGGGCATGTAGCGCCAGACGCGGTTCGCTTCCGCTCGGAGGATGCGCCCCTTGATGTCCGCGACGCCCGCGGGGCCGACGGCCTTCCAAGTGCCTGAGGCTTCGGCTTCAACGTCGCGGTTGGCGACGTGAATTTGGTCAAAGGTGACGGTGAGCGGCGAAGTCGTGCCGTCAGCCGCCGTCTTTTCCGTTTCCCAGCGCACGACGCCCGTGAGGTGGTCGGCCTCAAGCGTCGGGTGGCGGAAAACGCCTTCGGCGGTGATCCGGCCCTGCGGACTTGCGAGCGTGATTTCGCCGCCCGCTTTTGAAAACACGGCGCGGCCCGTGAGGTTTGCAAACCCGAAGCCCACGGCGTCCGGATCCGCGCGCTTTTCGCGCGGCCCGAGACCGGTGGCGACGGAGAGGTTTTCAAAGTCCGTGGCGACCGACCAGTCCTCGGGCGCCGTGATGGAGCCCGTCCAGCCGAAGGTGACGTGAGAAAGCCGTCCCTGCGGCTTGTGCTTCACGATGAGTTCGGCGACGGGGCGCGGCACGGGCGCCTGGGGCGCGAGCTGCAGGAAGGGTTCGAGATCGAGAGCGGAGACGGTGACGGACACGCGCTCGGTGTCCGTGCCCGCGGCATTGAGCCGAAGGTCAGCGTCAACGTCCACCGGTCCAAAGACTTCGCCGAAGCGGTTGACGTAGGAAAGCTCCTGAGCCGCCAGGCGCAGCGTCTCGCCGTTTTTCATCGAGAGACGCGTCTTGACGCGGCTCACTTCCAGAGGGTCAAGCGCCTGCGCAAACTGCAGGGCGCTTTCTTCAAGCGCGACGTCGGCATCGACTGACGTGAGGCGGCCGTTCGCAAAGGAAGCCCAGACTTCGGCGTGGCCGAGGCCTTTTTTCAGAAAGCGCCCAACCGTCGTGCCGTCAAAAAAGTCGGCGAAGTCAAAGTGCTTGAGCGAGGCGTAGGCGTCTCCGGACCACGTGCGCCAGTCGGAAGACGGCTCAAAAAGGGACGAAGAAAAGCGCGCCCTCAGGTCGACGGGGTTGTCCGTGCCGGAGGCTTGCACCGCTTGCAGGCCGAACCGCCAGTCCGTGAGCCCCTTTTCAAAGAGGGCGGTGACGTCCTTGAAGACCACCTCGTCGGGCGTGTCGTAGGTGAGGTCGATGAGGCGCAGGCGCGTTTTTTCAATTTCGAGCCGCCCCTGATGGAGCAGCCACGCAATGACGGGATTCTCGCGGTCGTCTTCGGCCGGCGCTTCGGACGAGACAATCGTGACGCCGCCCACTTCCCAGGTGTTTTCCTTCGTGAGCCGCACGGCAAGATCCGCGTCGGAGACGGTGAGGCGCCGGAAGGCGGGCGTGCCCAGCACGCTGCGCCAGTAAAAGGAGGCCGAAAGGCGGCCGATTTTGAGGACGTCGGGCGAAGCGTGGCGGTCGTTGGCTTTCGTGAGCCGCACGCCCGAGAGCTCAAGCCGCGGCCAGAAGGACTCCCAGCTAGGGCGGATGGCGTCGATCGTGACTTCAGTCTGCGTGGCGCGGGAGAGGTAGGCGGCGATGTCGTCCTTGTAGTGGCCCACCTGCGGCAGCAGATACCAGCGCGTGAAAAGAAGGAGGGCGCCGAAGGCGAAGTAGAAGACGACGAGGCTCCAGAAGAGCGTGATGACGTAAGGCCTCACCCGAGGATGCCGCAAAAAGGCGCGCAGGCGCAGCGGCAGTATGTGGGAGCCGGAAGCCATGATCGTCGAAAGAATCGAAAGGGGGGAGCCGTTAGAATGAGAAAAATTGTGCCCGGGCGGGGGTGGCCCCTGCCGTCAGCGTCACTCTAGCACAGCGCTCCCCCAAAGCCCGTGTTTGAAATTGTGACAAACTGGCAGAAAAACGGGCGAACAGCGGAAGTTAGAGAGGAAGCCATGCCGCGTCTCACCCTGGAAGAAGTCGCCAACTACTCTTTTTACATCAAGCGCTCGCTGCAGGCGATGGATTATTCGGCCGACGACGCCGCGCGGCTCGCCCGATTGACGGGGCTTGCCGCCGAGCCGTTCACGCGGGAGAAGATGAAGGCGGTTCTTGATCCCGTGACGGAGCCGGAGGCGCTCGCCGTCGCCATGCGAAAGCTGCGCCGCGACGTCATGATTTCCACCGCCGCCCGCGACATGACGGGAGCGGGCGGCTTTGAAGAAGTGGTGAGCGTCATGACGGCGCTCGCTGAAGAAACGGTGTCCGCCGCCGTGCGCGTGCATTCGCGCGATCTCGCGCGCCGCTACGGCGTGCCGATGAGCGCCGAGGGCGTTCCGCAGGACCTTCTCGTGGTGGGGATGGGAAAGCTGGGCGGCGCGGAGCTCAACGTAAGTTCCGACATCGATCTCATCTTCGTCTACGACGAAGCGGGCGACACGAAGGCGACGCCGGAATTTGCCGACGCGCGCCGCAGCGTGAGCAATCATGAATTTTTCGAGCGCCTCGCGCGCCGCGTCATCCCCGCCTTGAACGACGTGGACGGCACGGGGTTCGTGTTCCGCGTGGACATGCGGCTTCGCCCCTTCGGCGACTCGGGCCCCATCGTGGTGTCGCGCGACATGCTGGAGGAGTACCTCTACACCGAAGGCCGCGACTGGGAGCGCTTTGCGTGGCTCAAGGGCCGCGTCGTGAACCAGCCCGTCTTCATGTCGAGCGAGGACTTTGCGGCGGCCCGCGCGGGGCTCTACGACCTGGTGCGCCCCTTCGTCTTCCGAAAGTACGTGGACTTCTCGGCGATCAGCTCGCTTACGCGCCTGCACGAAATGATCCGCGCTGAGACGACGCGGCGCGAAGCGGGGAAGGACCGCGGCCGCAACGTGAAGCTTGGGCGCGGCGGCATTCGCGAAATTGAATTCATCACGCAGACGTTTCAGATCATCCGCGGGGGGCGCGAGCCGGAGCTGCAGGGAAAGAGCACGCTGCCGATGCTCGCCAAGCTCGCCGAGCACGGCGCCATCCAGCGCGAGACGGCGGCGCGGCTTTCAACGGACTACGTGTTCCTGCGCAACCTCGAGCACGCGCTGCAGTACGTGGACGACAAGCAGACGCAGATTCTTTCCGACGCGCCGGAGGTGCACGAAAAGATCGCCGCGATGCTGGGGATGGAGGCGCATGAACTGGACGTCCGGCTCGCGGCGGTGAACGACTTCACGGCCTCGGTCTTTGACGGCATCTTCCACATCGAAGTGGGCCGCGGCACGCGAAGCGGGTGGCCCGCGGGATGGGAGGCGCCCGGTGAGACGGCGGACGCAGCGACGCAGGAGAAATTGAAGACGCTGGGGTACGCGGACGCCGCCTCGCTCTCGCAGCACATGCACAAGCTGATGGATTCCCGCCGCATGGCGCAGCGCAGCGCCAAGGAGCGCGAGCAGTTTGCGGACTTCATGGCGTCGGTGGCGGAAAAAGCGCCCGAATGGGCGGCGGCCCGCACGGCGAAGGTGGCGCAGGACGAGGTGTTCTCGCGCTACCTGAATTTGCTCGAAGTCGTGCTCGGGCGCCCCACCTACATTGCGCTCTTGAATCAGTACCCCAATGCTGCGGCGGCGGTGGGGCGGTTGGTCGCCACGAGCCGCTGGGCGGCGGACTACCTCACGGCGCATCCGCTGCTGCTCGATGAACTCGTGGACGGCCGCGAGCAGCCCATCGACAACTACACCTCGGTGGACTGGACGGCGTGGAGCGAAAGCTTGCGCAGCCAGCTCCTCGCGGCGGGGGACGACCGCGAGCAGCAGATGAATCTGCTGCGCGACACGCACCACGGCGCGCTCTTTCACTTGCTGCTCGCCGATCTCGCGGGACGCCTCACGGTGGAGCGCCTGGCGGACCACCTCTCCGCGCTTGCGGACGCGGTGATCGAGCTTGTGATTGAGTTCGCCTGGAATTCGGTCGCGACGCGCCACTGCGACGTGCCGAAGTTTGCGGTGATCGCCTACGGAAAGCTGGGCGGCAAGGAATTGGGGTACTCCTCGGACTTGGACCTCATCTTCCTTTACGACGACCCCGATCCGGCGGCCGAAGGCAACTACACGAAGCTCGTGCGCCGCATTCTCTCGTGGCTCACGGTGCAGACGAGCTCCGGCATTCTGTTTGACATCGACATGCGCCTGCGACCCAACGGGCAGAACGGACTTTCCGTTTCTTCCGTCGCCATGTTCTCGCGCTATCAGCGAAACAGCGACGGCAACGGCGCGTGGCCCTGGGAGCATCAGGCGCTCACGCGCGCCCGCTTCTGCGCGGGCGACCCCGACATCGGCCGCGCTTTTGAAGCCGAGCGCGCCTACATTCTGCAGATGCCGAGGGACGAGGCGAAATTAAAGAACGACGTGATTGAGATGCGCGCCAAGATGCTTGAGGGACACCCCAACAAGACGGCGCTCTTTGACATCAAGCAGGACCGCGGCGGCATGGTGGACATCGAGTTCGCCGTGCAGAAGCTCGTGCTGGGCGAAAGCCGGAATCATCCGGAGTTGGTGAACAACTTCGGGAACACCCTGCTTCTGGAAATGATGGCGAAGGCGGGGCTTGTGAAGGAGGCGACGGCCGCGGAAGCGGTGAAGGCCTACCGTCGCTACCGCGACATCCAGCGCGAGGTGCGGCTGGGGCAGGGCGCCGAGGGCGGTCCTGTGCGCGTTGCGCCTGAATCGGTGGCGGCGGAGGCGGAAGCCGTGAAGGCGCTCTGGCGCGAGGTCTTCGGCACGGACGATCCGGTTCGCGCCTGAGGTCCTAGAATCCTTGCTTTCGCAACCGGGCGGCGGGTTGGCCCGCCGGGCGCGAGAGCGAACTCAACAACAGGGAGAGTTGTATGGAACAAAAGCTTGATGTGGTGAAGGTCTGGCAAGACCTGCACCAGACGCCGGAACTGGGTTTTGAAGAAGTGAAGACGAGCGCCTACCTTGCGGCGGCGCTGGAAAAAATCGGCTACGAAGTGCATCGCGGCATCGCCAAGACGGGCGTCGTGGGCTACAAGCGCACGAACGTGCCGGGCCCCGTGCTGATGCTTCGCGCCGACATGGACGCGCTCCCCTTCAAGAACGAAGACGGCACGATCGCCCGCGTGCACGCCTGCGGCCATGACAGCCACAGCGCCATGCTTCTCACGGCCGCAGCCTACCTCTTTGACAAGGTGAAGAAGGGGACGCTGAAGATTTTCTTTCAGCCTGCCGAGGAAACGATCTTCGGCGCGCAGCGCTCGATTGAAGACGGCGTCGCGGACGACGTGGACATCGCGCTGGGACTGCACATCCGTCCGATTCAGGACTTGAAGGCGGGCGACATGTGCGCCGCCGTGCGCCATTCCGCGAGCAACATGGTGAAGATTCTCGTGCACGGCCGCACGGCGCATGCCTCCCGTCCGCATCTCGGGGTGAACTGCTGCGAAGCCGCGGCCGCCATCACGCAGGCGGTGTGCGCGATCAAGCTGAATCCCGCGCAGACGTGGTCCGTGAAGGTGACGTCGATCAAGTCGTCTTCGGGCGCGATCAACATCATCCCCGACGAAGCGGAGCTCTTGGTGGACTGCCGCGCGCAGACGAATCCTCTGATGCGCGAGCTGCAGGAGAAGTTGAAGGCCGCGGCCGAGCACGGCGCGGCGAGCGTCGGCGCCACGGCGGAAGTGGTGGAGCTCGGGAGCTGCCCCGCGGCGGAATACGACGAAGACATGGTGGCCGAAGTCGCTGAAGTCATCAAGGACGTCGTGGGCGCCGAGCATCTTGACAAGGACTGCGGTGGCGGCGGCGAAGACTTCCACTACTTCAAGCAGAAGAAGCCTTCGATCAAGAACGCCTACTTCGGCGTGGGCGTCGGCTGCGAGCCGGGTCTGCACAACCGCAACATGCACTTTGATCCGCAGTACCTCATCAACGGCGTCGAAGTGCTCGAAAAGATGGCGCTGAAGTACGTCGGCTGAGGCGCAGCGCGCTGAAAAGAAACGGAGCGGCTTTCTTCGGGGAGCGCGCTCCGTTTTCGTTTTGGAATCTGGTGAAGAGCGCAGTGGCTTGAGGGACGAAGGTCAGAAGGCGGTGAGAATGCCAAAGAGCGCCGCTAGGACGGCGGCGTAGCGCAGCGTTTTCCCGAGGGCGATCCAGAAGATGACGGGGCCCCACGCGAGCCGCAGCCAGCCGGCGGCAAGCGGCAGGGCGTCCCCCACGACGGGAAGCCAGGAAAAGAAGAGAAGGGGCGCGCCGTGCTGACGAAGCTTCTGAATCGCCGTGTTCTCCTGGCAGCGGTTGGGAAGCAGCCGCCCGATCAAGACGCTCGTGAGCGACCCCGCGGTGTTGGCGGCGGCCGCGATCGCGAGGGCCGAAGGCCAGGCGTCCGGCCACCGGGCGGCGAGGGCCGCGAGCCCCGCTTCGCTCGCCCCCGGGAAAACGGTGGCGGACACGAAGGCGGAGACGGCGAGCGCCGCGAGGGCGGCCGTGAGCGTCATGGAGGTCAGGCTTCCGGCGCGCCCGTCATGCCGCTGTGGCGCAGCAGGGCGTCCACCGTGGGCTTGCGGCCGCGGAAGGCGATGAAGTTCTCCATCGTGTCGCGGGTGGAGCCGCGGGAGAGAATTTCGTCCAGCCACCGGCGGGCCACGGCCGGGTTGAAGAGGCCTTCTTCTTCAAACGCCGCGAAGACGTCGGCGGACAGCACTTCCGCCCACTTGTAGCTGTAGTAGCCCGCGGCGTAGCCGCCCGCGAAGATGTGCGAGAAGCTCTGGGGGAAGCGGTTGTAGCCGGCGGTGGGAGCGACCGCGACTTCGCGCCGCACGTCAGCGAGGACTTTCATGAAGTCCACCTGGCCGTCGCCGCAGCTGTGAATGAGAAGGTCAAAAAGCGCGAATTCCAGCTGGCGCACGGAGAAGAGCCCCGCGTGGAAGTTCTTCGCGGCGTACATCTTGTCAAAGAGCGCCTTGGGAAGCGGCGCCTTCGTCGTGACGTGCGAGGAGACGGAGGCGAGCACGTCGTACTGCCACGTCCAGTTCTCCATGAACTGGCTGGGCATTTCGACGGCGTCCCACTCCACGCCGTTGATGCCGGAAAGCTGCGCCGTCTTCACGCGGCTCAGCATGTGGTGCAGGCCGTGGCCGAATTCGTGAAAGAGCGTCTCCACGTCGTCGTGGGTGAGGAGGGCGGGCTTGCCGTCCACGGGCTCCGCGAAGTTGCACACGAGGTAGGCCGTGGGCGTGCGGTGCGTGCCGTCGGGCAGGTCGCAGGCCGTGAGGTCGTTGTCCATCCAGGCGCCGCCGCGCTTCGTGGCGCGGGCGTAGAGGTCGGTGTAGAACTGGGCGACGAGGTTCCCAGCCGCGTCGCTGATGCGCCAGAACTTCACGTCCTTGTGCCAGACGGGCGCCTGGTCTTCGGTGATGCGGATGTCAAAGAGCTTTTCGACGAGACCGAAGAGCCCTGAAAAGACCTGCGGCAGCGTGAAGTACTGCTTCACTTCCTGATCGGAATAGCTGTAGTGCGCTTCGCGCAGCTTTTCGGAAGCGTAGGCGCTGTCCCAGGGCTCGAATTTTTCGATGCCGAGCTCAGCCTTCGCAAAGGCTTCGAGCTCGCGCTCGTCCTTTTCCGCCCAGGGCTTGCTTTTTTGCGCGAGGTCTCGCAGGAAGGCGATGACTTCCGCGGGCGTCTCCGCCATCTTGGTGGCAAGCGACACTTCCGCAAAATTCTTGAAGCCGAGAAGCTCCGCTTCACGCTGGCGCAGCGCGAGGAGTTCGCGGATCACCGGCGTGTTGTCCTTTTCCGCGGGGCCGAATTCGGACGCGCGCGTTGCGAAGGCGTGGTAGACCGTTTCGCGCAGCGCGCGGTCGTCGGCGTACTTCATCACGGGAAGGTAGCTCGGGAACTGCAGCGTGATGCGCCAGCCTGTTTTGCCCGCGGCTTTTGCAAACTGCGCGAGAAGCGCCTTGTCGTCTTCGGGAAGGCCCGCGAGCTTCGCTTCATCTTCGATATCGAGCGACCAGCCGTTCGTGGCGTCCAGGAGGTTTTCGCTGAACTTCTGGCTCAACGCCGCAGATTTTTCGCCGATGGCCTTGAGTTCTGCCTTCTTGTCGGCGGGAAGCTCGGCGCCGGAGAGACGGAAGTCGCGGATCTCGTGACGGATCACGCGCTGCTTTTCTGCGTCGAGCTGCGCAAAGTCCGCGCTCGCTTCAATCGCCTTGTACTTCGCAAAGAGCTTCTCGTTCTGCGAGAGCGAGATGTAGAACTGCGTCATCCGCGGCAGATTCGCGTTGTAGACCTCGCGCAGCTCGGGCGAGTCCATCACGCCGGTCAAGTGGTTCACGGCGCCCCAGGCGCGGGAGAGGGCTTCAAGCGCGGCTTCGAGCGGATCGACGACGGTCTGCCAGGTAGCGGGCGTTGCGTCGTCGGTCGCTTGCGCCAGCGCCGCCTCGGCGTCTTTCAGGAGAACGTCCAGCGCCGGCGTTACATGCGCGGGCGTGAGGTGTTCGAAGTCAATCAAATGGCCGGGATGAAGAAGCGGATTTTCTGCCGTCATGGTCTCTCGTTAAAAAATGGAAGGTAGGTGTTGGTTTCAGTGAAGGCGGCGCTCGACGGCTTCGACGGTGTTCGTCATCAGCATGGCGATCGTCATGGGGCCGACGCCGCCCGGCACGGGGGTGATCCAGCCCGCGACGGCCTTGACGGACTCGGTGTCCACGTCGCCGCAGAGCTTGCCGTTTTCATCGCGGTTCATGCCGACGTCGATCACGACGGCGCCGGGCTTCACCATGTCGGCGGTGATCATCTTCGCGCGCCCCACGGCGGCGACGAGGACGTCGGCGTGACGCGTGACGTCCGCCAGGTTGGCGGTCTTGCTGTGGGCGACGGTGACGGTGGCGTTTTTGGCGAGCAGCATCAGCGCCTGGGGCTTTCCCACGATGTTGCTTCGGCCCACGACGACGGCGCTTTTGCCCGCGAGGTCGCAGCCGATGCTCTCGATCATCTTCATGACGCCGTAGGGCGTGCAGGGGAGAAAGCCGGTGCTCCCAGTGAGGAGGCGTCCGGCGTTCACTTCATGAAAGCCGTCCACGTCCTTTTCGGCGCTGATCGCTTCAATGACGTTCGTCTGGCTGATGTGCGCGGGCAGCGGGAGCTGCACCAGAATGCCGTCCACGCGGTCGTCGGTGTTGAGCTTTCCGATGACGGCGAGAAGCTTCTCCTCGGTGGTGTCCGCCGGGAGCCGCAGCTCGATGTTCTCAATGCCCACTTCTTCGCAGGCGCGGATCTTGTTGCGCACGTACACGAGGCTTGCGGGGTTTTCGCCCACGAGAATGACGGCGAGTCCGGGACGGTGGCCGCGAGCGGCAAGCGCCTCCACGCGCTGCGCCAGGTCCTGCCGGATGCGGGCGGCGAGCGCCTTCCCGTCGATGATCTGTGCTGTCAATTGAATGCTCCCTGAATGATTTTGGCGCGGATCACTTGTGCTCCGCTTCCCAGTGTTTTTTGCTCACGTCCGCGGCGGCGAGGGCGTCGCGCACGGTGCGGGCGGCCGTGTCGTTGAAGCGCAGCCGGAAGTCGGTGATGGGCTGGTTCGCATGCAGGATGCGCACCGGCATGATGCGGGTGGTGTAGGCGGGCTTCTTCGAGCCCTTCTTCACGGCCGCGGGCGACTTGATTTCGGCAAAGCCCACGGTCATCGCATTGCTGTTGACGGGCTGCACGCCAAGGTCGGACACCGCGACGTCAGCCGAGGGCGCAAGCTCGAGCACCTGCGTGCCGCGCACGCTCTTTACGGTCCACGCGCCCTGCGAGGTGCCCGTGAGCGACTTCATGGGGTCATCATCCTTTGCGCAGAAGACGGACTTCTTCACGGGAGAAAGACGGAAGGCGCCCGTCATGCCGGTCTTGATGGACTGGCCGCGCTTCAATTTCACGGGTTCGAAGACGACGCCGTAGGGGTTCGCGGCCTGATGGCTGATGTAGGAGAGGCAGAACGTGCGGCGGCCGTTGAAGTTCTTCACGAGTTCGTCAAACGTCTTGGCGCCCGTGAAGGCGGTTTTGGCGGGCGTCACCACTTCGTCGTCCCCGAGCCACCACGTGGTCTGGTACGCGATCGAGCCTTCGGGGAACACCGCGTCCTTCTTCACGAACCAGGCGTGGGGCGCCGGGCGGTTGTTGCCGTCGCGCAGGAACTGCCGAACGGGGAGCCCCGAGACGTTGTAGGCCTTCAAGGCAAAGGCGACGAACATGTTCGTGTCGCCCGCCGTGCGGATGAGAATGCGGCCGTCTTCCAAGGCCTGCGCCGTGGCGCCGCCGCTGCGGTTCGCGACCGCAAAGCCGTCGCGGTAGACCGTGTCGGCGCCCGCGCCCCAGGAGACGGCGGTTTCGTCTTCTCGGACGGCGTTTTCCGTCACGGTGCGAATGCCGGACGCGCCTTCAAGCGCAAAGCGGGTGTCGTGCGTGCCGTAGAAGACGTGAATGCCGTCTTGCAGGGCGGCGAGGGCGTTCACGGTCACCTCGCGCGCGTTGTAGGGAGCGCGCGCCGTGGTTTCGGGCATCCAGGTCGTGTCCTTGAAGTCGCTGTAGCTGGCTTTTTCCACGTATTCGGGGCCGGTGGCGACGGTGGACGTGGCGCAGCCTGACAAAAGAAGCGGAACGGCGGGAATCGCCAGAAGAGTGAGCAGTTTTTTCATGATGAGAGTTTTATAAAAAGGTCAGGCTGACGGGGCGAGCGCTTCGGGGAGAAAGAGCGCGCCTCGGTTCATTCGGTTGTCGGGATCGAAAAGACGCTTCACGGAGAGCATGGCGTCGTACTCCGCACCCGACTTGAGATGGGCGAGAAGCTCCCGCTTGATGCGGCCCGTGCCGTGTTCGGCGGCGGGCGATCCGCGAAACTTTTCGACCCAGCGGTAGACGATGGCGTGAATGGCGTCTTCGTGGTCAAACGCAAGGCGCGGATCGAGCCCCGCCTTCACGCCCATGTTGTAGTGCAGGTTGCCGTCGCCGAAGTGGCCGAAGATGCTCGGCGCAATCCACGGGAAGGTTGATTGAAGCTCAGCGGTGCAGCCTTCCACAAAGGCGGCGAGCGACGAGCGCGGCACGCTCAGGTCGTGCTTTACGTTGCCGCCCGCCTTCTTGTGGGCTTCGGGAATGGATTCGCGGACGCGCCAGAGGGCGGCGTTCTCTTTTTCGCTTTTGGCGAGCACGGCGTCGGTGATGACGCCGCATTCAAAGAGGCCGCCCAGGAATTCTTCAAAGGCGTCCGCGAGAAGATCGCACTCCTTGACGGAGTCGTAGCGCAGTTCAGCGAGGACGTACCAGTCGCTTGCGAGCGGAAAGCCCACGGGGACGTCCGGCATCATTTCCGTGACTTTCTGGATCGTGGACTTCGCCATCAGCTCGAAGGCGGAGAGCTTCGAGGCGGCTTCTTTTTGCAGCGCTTCAAAAAGAAGCTCCGCTTGCTCGGGCGACTCGATCGCCGCGAGAAAAACGCGGCGTGCGGCGGGCTTGGCGGCGAGCTTCACCACGGCCTTGGTGATGACGCCCAGCGTGCCTTCGGCGCCGATGAAGAGGTCGCGCAGGTCAAAGCCCAGGTTGTCTTTTCGAAGCCCGCGGAGCATTGACATCACGCGGCCGTCGGCGAGAACAACTTCCAGACCCAGACACTGCTCGCGCATGTTGCCGTAGCGCACGACGTGCACGCCGCCCGCATTGGTGGAGAGGGCGCCGCCCATGGTGCACGAGCCTTCGGCCGCAAGGCTCACCGGAAACAGGAGCCCCGCCTCGTCCGCCGCCTGTTGGAGATCCGCGAGGATGACGCCGGCGTCCACGGTCGCCGTGCCGTTCACGCGGTCAATTTCAATGTGTCGCATGGCGTCAAGGCGCAGGAGGATGCTGTTCTGCGCGTCGGCGTCTGTTACAACTGGCGTCGCTGCCGCGGCGTTCGAGGTGTTGCCGCCCTGAGGAAAGACGAGCGTCTGGTGACGGGCGCAGACGGCCATGACGCGGGCGGTGTCTTCCGTTGATCGAGGGTACACGGCGCAGAGCACCTGGCCCTTGAAGCGGCGGCGGTTGTCCAGAAGCAGCGGCTCGAGAAAGGCCGGATCGGTCTTTACCGCAGAGTCGCCGGCCGCCGCCCGGAGTTCGTCAATCAGTGTCACAGTCCGGATCCAAAAAAAGAGGCATCGATTGTAGCGGCTAAACCGAGCGCGGACGGGCGGTGAAACACTGAGTTTTGCGGCGGGAAAGCGGGGCGGTTTGTCGAAATCTGAGAACGAGAAAACTTGTTTGTTGTATTTTTCGTCTCAGGGTTTACCCCCCCCCTGCGACATAAATTTTCACGAATCGATTGGATAGTCACAACGCCCTACCCGACAATGCCCGTACCAGAAATCTACGAGCGTGAATTTCCCTAAAAACGGTACAGAGCCTTAAAAAAAGCACCCCGCAGGATGATACGACGAGCCGATTCCAAAGTCTGCGATGAGAAAGTAATTTTGTATTGCTATTTACTATCTTTGCTCTCTTTCTGGTTCTTGCCTTTTCGTTTTTGTAATACTTTTGCATGCCTGGCTGCGGCAGCTTCGCGCGCTAAAGTTTTCTTGTTTTTGCTACCTGGCGGCCGTCCGGGACCGCGCTTCACTTTAGGGGGCATTGCGGCCTCGCGAGCTTCCCGTTCCAGTGTTGCTTTGTTTTTACTGCCTGGCGGGCGCCCCGGCCCCCTTTTTACCGGAGGAGGCGTCGTTTCCGCAGGCTTCGTTTTACCTGCAGCCGCCATCTTTGCCTCCCGTTCCACAGTTGCCTTGTTTTTACTTCCCTTTTGTCGACCAACGTGCTTAGGTTCAATGGACGGAAGTTTACGTTCTTGATCGTAAACAGGCTGATTCTCTTGCAAATTGATATCGTCAGCTAACTTTCGAAGATGCTCCGCTTGGACACCGAAGTGCACCATCAATTGCAGAAGATCTGTCGGTAAATTTTCAACAAATTCATAGGATCCGCCAGTCATCCGCAGCATGTAGGCTCTGTTTGTCTTAAGGATCATCTCGTTCGTATCCCAATCACACCGTTTGCATGCATTCATAATTTCAGTGCGGATCACACTGGCAATGAAGGCGACAGCAAAACGTGCTTCGATGGAGTGATCTGAGTGAACGCGTGTGGTGTCACCCCCTAGTTGAGATTTCAGGATGGAGAATTGCTTTTCGGAGACATCACGAAGTTGGTACAGCGCGTGAATTTCTTCAGCCGTTCGTTCTGAAGATGAAGCAATGGCATGAAATCCACTGCCGTCTGTGGCGGCCTGCCATTGTTCATAATCGTAGTTCACCGTGTAAGTTCCGTCCTCCGGTTCTTCGACCTTGAGATATTTCTTAAATTCAGCAGGAACAATCGGCTTTTTGCCCTCACGAATCAATGCTTCCAGAGCTCTTCGCTGTTTGCGAATTTTCCCAAGAAGTTTGATACCCCGGGAGCAATTTTTCATCCAAACGAAGAAAAGACCGACACAACTGTCGGCGCTGCTGTTGCCAAAAACTTTTACGTTATCTGTGGTACCAAATATACCATCATCACTCACAGTTTTCGTTACTTGTCCCCGAATCTCATCGGCATGGCGAAGCATCATCTCCCGGTAGCCGTTCGTGTTTGATTTCAGCATGACGATGTACTCCATCTTCTTGCTGGTAATCAAGTCGAGAACTGCCTGCGAGGCGAAACCTCGATCGACTATTGCGCCCTCAATCTGCACATGTTTGTCTGCAAGAAAACGAATCATCTCGTCCACCGCTTTGCAATCAGGCATGGAGCCGTTGTTGACAAACCAAGTAACCGGCATGCCGGTCTCTGCGTCAACAGCCCACATGAAGCTGACGATCTCGGTTTCCCGAAGACTTTTTGCGTGCCCAAGCTGTGCCAATTCACTGTCGGTCACGGCGCAGTCATTGTTGGAGCCATCTATGCACAACCAAACTTTCTTTTCTCGTGGCTCGCCATTTTCGCCACTTGCGTCATTGGTCTCTGATTTTTGTTTTGTTTCAAGATACTTGTTAAGCCATGCAGTACGAAACTCGTGTATGCGATCAAGAGATAAGTCTTCTTTGAATAATTTAGAATATGCGGAGTCGCTCCATGGCTTTCTGGTGAAAACCATCTGCTCTTCCATGGCACTTTCGAAGTGTTGTGCCACGTTGCTTCGCGCTTGGATGCTGTACATCGCGAAGTCCATGATGGCGTTCCCGTGCTCGGGGCCAACGGCTTTTTGAAGTATCGGGTAGATGCCGGTTGAAAAACCGATACCCAGCGTCAGAGCATACATGCCGACTCGAACGAGCCTCATGGCAGGAACTTCTTTCCCGTAATACTGCTTCCAGAGGTCGGGGTACAGACGCCGGAAGTTCTCGTTGGGGATCATCATCCCTTCTGTTGTCACCGCTCCGATCGTCCAACGTCGACGCTTTCCGTCGCACTTATAGTATTTCGAAACTTTTTTATCATAGTTGTTGACCTTGCCGTCAGCAGGGATAGCAATGGGCTGCAGATTACGGTAAATATACCCCATGGAAATTCCAAATCTATTCTGTACCGAACGTACGGAATAAATATAGCACGATCGAGCAATAAAGTCAAGAAATAAAAAATGGCAGATTACTACGAAATAACAGTATGCTACCCAAGGTGATTTGCGTGCTGGGATATCCTAAGATTTATTGATGTGCGTACCGTTTTAGGGAAAATTCACGTTTGTTATGGCGGCGGGCGCTGAGCGGACGAGAGACCCAAAAAAGCGGGCGGCTTCCTTTCGGGAAGACCGCCCGTAAATTTCGAGAGGAGAC
>CAVJUB010000013.1:0-36361 GCA_963652545.1 Hallella faecis
CAGGCCGCCATGCACATCTTGCAGCCGATGCACTTCTCCTTGTCCACCAAAACCTGGCCGTCCTCCGTCTTGTAGGAGGCCTTCGTCGGACACACCTTCACGCAGGGCGCCTCACGGCAGTTCTGGCACACGGTGGGCAGGAAGTACTGCTTGATGTCAGGGAAGGTCCCGAGCGGCCCCACCGAAATCACGCGGTTGTAGTAGGTGCCGAGCGGCACGTTGTTTTCCTGCTTGCAGGCGATTTCACAGGAGCCGCAGCCGATGCAGCGGTCCAAGTCGATTACCAAGGTTTTCTGCGTCATGATCAGAACTCCGGAACATTCGTGCGGTCAGAGGGCTGGGGCATCCAGATCTTGAACTGCTCAGGCTTCGTGAAGACGCCCTTCGGCGCGCCTTCCTTCGCTTCGTAGATTTTCACCTGGAAGCCGCGCAGCGTATGCGTGCCGTAGATGTCGTTGTAGGGCGGATCCGCCTTCGAGAGCACCTGCACGTTGACGCTCTTCCAGCCTTCGTCCTCGGAATTGAGCGTCTCCGGCGTCCAGAAGCGCTCCATGTACACGACGCCCACCGGAATGCCCTCCGTCACGCGGGCGACGCCGCGGATCTTGCCGCGCTTGCTTTCGATCCACGTCCACTTGCCGTGATGCACGCCGTAGCGCTTCGCGTCCTTCGGGTTCACCCAGACTTCGGGCACCGGATACTTCTCGCGAAGGTAGGGCGAGTTGCGCAGCGTGCCGTGGTGATAGAACGGAATGCGGCCGTTCGTCATCACGAGCGGGTACGTGCGGCCTTCGGGCGTGAAGGGCGACTCCGCGGGCGCGAGGTAGTAAGGCAGCGGATCGTAGGGCTTTGAAGCGGGCGGGACGTCATCATCGCGGGCGTAGGGCTTGCCGGTCTTGGCAAGCGTGATGTAGCAGTCGCCGTAAACCTCGATGCGCTTGGAGCTCGTCTTGAAGCCCTTCGGAAGCCCGTTCGCGTCCTTCTGCAGGTAGACGTAGTACTGATTCCACTCGTCGTACGGCATGAAGGTGTGCGGATTGTCGTGGTCAAGCATCTCCTTCCACGTGAGGCCCGCAGTCTTCAGGCGCTGATCGAGCATCTCCTCCATCGTGTGCCAGTACGCGAGATCCTCGCCCATGAACTTCGGATCGCAGGCGCGCTGAGCGTTCTTGTGGCCGAGCTCGGCGGCGCGGATCACGACGCGGGACCACGCAAGCGACTCGTCCACCGTCTCCCAGGTGTGGGTCACGGCCTGGCGCGCGAACACCTTGTTCAGGTGATTGACGAGCGTGTTGGTCTCGATCCATTCGGTGCCGGGCAGGAGCAGGTCGGCGTAGCGCGAGAAGGACGTCGGGTAAAGGAAGAGATGGACGATGAAGTCCACGTTCTTCGAAGCGGCCGCCCACTTCTCAGGCTGCGGCAGCGCCGTGAGCTTGTTGCCGGAGCGCTCGAGCCAGAGCTTGATGGGATAAGGCTTTCCCGTTTCCATCGCCTGCAGCACGGCCGCGGGCTGCGCGGCGTCCCACATGTAAAGGCCCTTGTGTTCAGAGCCGCCCAGACGCTTCTTGAGCTGGCCCTTCGGCAGAAGCTTCGGCGCGGGGTTCACGGGGTAACGCCCCTGGTTGAGCACGTCGCCGATCGGGTTGCGCTGCATGAGGGTCCCGGGCTTTTCCACGTAGCCCATCAGCGCGTTCAGAATCACCGCGCCCTGCGCCGCCTGGCCGGAGTTGGCGGCCTGGTCGGTCGCGACGCCCAGCACGAGGCCGCCGGGACCGTCGGCGTAGATCTTGATCGCCTCCTCCATCTTCTTCGCGTCCACCCAGCATTCCGTCGCGGCCTTCTCCAAGGTCCACGGCGCGCAGCGCTCCTTCAAAAGCCGGAAGCCCGTCTTGTAGATCTTGCCCTGGTACTGGAACTCGCCGTCCAGGACCGGATCGAGCTGGTCGTCCCACGGATAGGGCAGCAGCTTGGGACTGTTCGTCTTCGCGTCCCAAACGACGCGATCGTAGGCGCCGCCTTCGCCGAAGAAATCCTTGGCGCGCAGGCACATGCCCGAGTCGGGATCCACGAGATGCGGCAGGTTCGTCCACTTGAGGCAGAAGTCGCGGTCGTAAAGATTCTTCGTGATGATGTAATTCATCCACGCGAGCATCATCGCAACGTCGGTCCCGGGGCGAATCGGCAGCCAGACATCGGCCTTGGCGGCGTCCGGCACGAAGCGCGGATCGATCGCCACGGTCTTCACGCCCTTGGCGCGCAGCTCAACCAACGCGCGGCCGCCGCCCGCCGGGCAGCTGTACGACGCATTGGCGCCCCAGAGAATGATGTTCTTGATCTGCGTGTTGGGGTTGTAGATTTCGAGCGCGTTGGAGTCAGCGATCGACGTCGCCGGTCCGCCGTACTGCAGATTGAAGGCCACGACGCGCGGCAGGTAGCACTGCGCGCAGCCGGGCTCCATGAAGTTCGGGGTTCCCAACGCGTTCGCAAGGCGCCGGATGCCGGCAAAGCAGGGATTGCCGCCCCCGCCCGTCGTGACGAGGATGCTTTCCGCGCCGTACTTGTCCGTGACTTCGCAGATCTTGTGCGCGATGAGGTCCACCGCCTCCTTCCACGAAATGCGCTTCCACTTGTTTTCGCCGCGCTTGCCGACGCGCAGGAGCGGATACTTGTTGCGGTTCGGGTGGTAGACCGCGCTGATGGCGGCGAGTCCCTTCGGGCAGACGGCGCCCTGGTTCATGAGCGACTCAGTGTTGCCTTCGATCTTCACGATGCGGCCGTTGCGCACATGCGCAAGGATGGCGCAGTCGTGAATGCAGGCGCGGCAGCTCGTCTTCACGATGCGGGTTTCGCCCGCTTCGGCGGCGCTCTGCGGCGCTGCGGCCTTCGCATCGGGCGCTATGCCGCCCATGAGATGCGCCATGGCGGCGGCCGACCCGGTGACAGCGGTGGTCTTCAGGAGCGTGCGGCGACTCAATTTGGACAGATCCATGATCTGATCTCCATGGAATGTTGGATGATCGAAATCAGATCGGGCGCTGCGCGAATCGTTCTTCCGTTCGTCTTTTCCAATGCGCTCTTCCGAGGCAAAATCCCCCCGGCGGCCAGACGCACGGCGCCTTGCCGACACAAACCAAAGGAATCGGAAAATCGAACGGCCGGGCGGACGGCTCAAGCCGCAGAACAGACTTCAGGCAGGTTGACGAACTTCTTTCTCCTGGCGGCGCCTTCCTAAGACGCCTCGGCAGCGCCGAGCTTTTTTGTGTTTTCCTTCCGGCGCTCGGCTTGACTGTTGCGACAGATGGTAGTTCGATCGACCTAGTTCGACTAGACAGGTTTTGCAAGCCTCATCTCAGATTTTGCAAAAGTATCGCTATTCCTTCCAGGGAAATCGCAGATTTTGAGAAGTCATCAGCGCCTTCACGCCTCTTTCCCCATCACCCTCTGAGTGATTTCATCAATTTCTTTTGTTTTCAATGCGCAAAACCGATTTCTCAAGGCCTGATGGGGTGCCCTGCATCACGCTCTCCGGGCTCATGTACACTTGTAGCGTACGTTACAAAAATACCCCGAGGATTTTTTGCCATGGATGTCAAAGCCGCTGTCATCGCCGAACTGGAGAAGTGCCGCCTTGCCGGCAGCCGCCAGCCCACGCTGCGCACGCTTCGCGCCCGCGTGGGCCGCGGCTCTCTCACCACGATTTCCCAAGCCGTGAAGGAATGGGAGGCTTCTCAGGTCGAGCACCGGGGAACGCTCGCCGCCACGGCGCCCGAAGAGCTCCGCCATCCGCTCGCCGACGCTGTCTGGACGGTGGTTCTGCCGCTCTTGCGGCGCGAAGTGGACGCGGCGCGCGCCGCGGAGTCCGCCGACAGCCGCGCCGAAATGAGCGCCGCCCTGCAGCTCAAGAGCGAAGCCGAAGGCATGCTCGCCGAAGCTGAGAACCAGAAGGCGTCGCTCGAGCGGCTCGCAAGCCGCGTGCAGGAGCAGGAGACGCGGATTCTGAAGCTCACCGCCGCGCTCGACACCGCGCATCAGGAGGCCAAAGAGCTCGCCACCCACCTGCGGGAGGCTCGTCGCGAGCGCGACGCCGCCCGCGAAGAAGTCCAGGAGCTCCGGCGCGCCCACGACGCGCTCGCGCGGCTTGTGCCGCTTCTCGAAAAGAAGTACGGGGCGCCTCCGCCTGACGCCCCTCCTTCGGCCTAGTGCCAATGAGGGAGATGAATGGAGGATCAGGGTTTTCACCCATATCTTAAAAATTATGCGAGCGCTAAATTAAAAAGATACGGTTGCGAAATCAAACCGATTCGCCGCCGCCCGACAGAGACTCTTCTTACCGGAAGCGGTTTTCCCGTGATCGGAAAAATCTGACCTTTCCCAGAAGCGGCAGCCCGTCAACGGCTCGCCAGCCCGAAGGACGAAACATATCGCCCCGGCGTCTCCGTCGATTCCACTCACCATCGAATCAGGAGGATCGTCAGTCATCATGCAGGAAAGCGCGCAGACTTCCGACACAACGCCCGATGCGCCCGTTTTGACCGGCGCGCAGATCCTTGTGGAAGCGCTTCACAAGGAGGGCGTGAAGCATGTCTTCGGCTACCCCGGCGGAGCCGTTCTTCCCCTCTACGACGCCATCTATCAGCAGACCTACTTCAAGCACATTCTCGTGCGCCACGAGCAGGCCGCGCTTCACATGGCGGACGCCTACGCCCGCACGACCGGCAAGGCGGGCGTCGCCATCGTCACCTCCGGCCCCGGCGCCACGAACGCCGTCACCGGCATCGCCACAGCCTACGCCGACTCCATTCCCCTCGTGGTCTTCACGGGCCAGGTGGGCACGTCCCTCATCGGCTCAGACGCATTCCAGGAGTGCGACACCGTGGGCATCACCCGCCCCTGCGTGAAGCACAACTACCTCGTCAAAAACGTGGCGGACCTCCCCCGCATCCTGAAGGAAGCCTTCTACATCGCGCAGAGCGGCCGTCCCGGCCCCGTGCTCGTGGACCTTCCAAAAGACGTGCAGAACGGCCGCGCCCCCTTCGTCTATCCCGAGTCAATTGACATCGTGAGCTACCGCCCCATCGTGAAGGGGCACCCGGGCCAGATCAAGCGCGCGCTGCAGCTTTTGATGACGGCGAAGAAGCCCCTCTTTTACATCGGGGGCGGCGTGGTGCTCTCCAACGGCGCCGAGGAAATGAACCGCCTCGCAAGCCTTCTCAACTACCCCGCGGTCACGACCCTCATGGGCCTCGGCGGCTTTGACGGCTCCAGCCCCCTCTGCCTCGGCATGACCGGCATGCACGGCACCTACGAAGCCAACATGGCGATGCAAAGCTGCGACGTGCTGGTCGCAGTCGGCGCCCGCTTTGACGACCGCGTGATCGGCGACCCCGCCGACTTCCAGCGCCCCTCGCGCACCATCATTCAGATCGACGTCGACCCGAGCTCGATTTCAAAGAACGTGCAGACCGACGTCCCCATCGTGGGCGACGTGAAGGAAGTGCTCTCCGAAATGGTCCGCCTTTTGGAAGAAAGCGGCGAGCGCCCCGACCCCGCCGCCACGGTGCAGTGGGCGAAGGACATCGAATTCTGGCGCCGCAAGAAGTGCCTTGCGTACAAGATGGAAAAGACGAGCCCCATCCTTCCGCAGGCCGCGATCGAAATGGTCGCCAAGGCCGCGGGCGACGACGCCTACTTCTCCACGGACGTGGGCGAACACCAGATGTGGGCGGCGCAGCACCTCACCTTCAAGAAGCCCCGCCACTGGTGCACTTCGGGCGGCCTGGGCACGATGGGCTACGGCTTCCCGGCGGCGCTCGGCGTGCAGGTGGCGCACCCCGAAGCCACGAGCGTTCTCTTTACGGGCGACGGCTCCATCCAGATGAACATTCAGGAGCTTGCGACCGCGAAGCAGTTCGGCCTCACCCCCAAGATCTTCCTCTTGAACAACGGCTACCTCGGCATGGTCGCCCTCTGGCAGCGCGCCTACTACGAAGGCCACCTCTCGGAATCCGTGATGGACGTGCAGCCCGACTTCGTGAAGCTCGCGGAAAGCTACGGCCACGTGGGCCTGCGCGCCACGACGTACGAAGAACTCGAAGCCTGCATCAAGGACGCCTTCGGCCGCTACAAGGACGAACTCGTCTTCGTTGACGTGCACATCGCCCCCGAAGAGCCGGTGCTGCCGATGATCGGCCCGGGCAAGGGCCTTACCGAAATGGTGCTGGCAGAAGGAAACTGATCATGACGAGCGAACGCCACATTCTCTCCATTCTTCTTGAGAACACCTCCGGAGCGCTGGCGCACGTCGCCGGGCTCTTCGCCGCCCGCGGCTACAACATCGAGTCCATCTCGGCGGCCCCCACGGAGAATCCGAACGTGACCCGCATCACGATCGGCAGCCGCGGCGACGCGGCGACCGTCGAGCAGATCACCAAGCAGCTGAACCGCCTCATCGAAGTCGTGAAAGTGCTCGATCTCGCCGAAAGCGACTACGTCGAGCGCGAGCTGATGCTCGTCAAGGTGCGCGCCGTCGGCCGCAACCGCGACGAACTGATGCGCATGGCGCAGATCTTCCGCGCCCGCATCGTGGACGTCACGGACAAGACCTACACGATCGAAGTGACGGGCGACACGGAGAAGAACAACGCCTTCCTGAAGGCGCTCGATCACACTCTCATTCTGGAAACGGTGCGCACCGGCGCCGGGGGCATCGCCCGCGGCGAACGCATGCTGCGCCTCTAATTTCATTACTCAACCTTCACTCTCATTGGAGTCAAAATGAAAGTCTTTTACGACAAGGACGCCGACCTCTCCCTCATCAAGTCGAAGAAGGTCGCCATCATCGGCTACGGCAGCCAGGGCCACGCCCATGCGCTGAACCTTCACGATTCCGGCGTTGACGTCACGGTGGGCGTCCGCAAGGACGGCGCCTCCTGGAAGAAGGCCACCGCCGCGGGCCTCAAGGTCGCCACGGTCGAAGACGCCGTGAAGGCCGCCGACCTCGTGATGATGCTGATCCCTGACGAAACGATCGCCAAGGTCTACCACGAGCAGGTGCTCCCCAACATCCGCCAGGGCGCGACGCTCGCGTTCGCCCACGGCTTCAACATCCACTTCGGCCAGGTCGAGCCCCGCGCTGACCTTGACGTGATCATGATCGCCCCGAAGGCCCCGGGCCACACGGTGCGCTCCACCTACGCCGCCGGCCAGGGCGTGCCCCAGCTGATCGCCGTCTATCAGGACGTCTCCGGCACCGCTCACGACGTCGCCCTCTCCTACGCCTGCGCCAACGGCGCCGGCAAGGCCGGCGTCATCGAGACGACGTTCCGCGCTGAAACGGAAACCGACCTCTTCGGCGAACAGGCCGTGCTCTGCGGCGGCCTCGTCCAGCTCGTGAAGACGGGCTTTGAAACCCTCGTCGAAGCGGGCTACGCGCCGGAAATGGCCTACTTCGAGTGCTGCCACGAAATGAAGCTCATCGTGGACCTCATCTACGAAGGCGGCATCTCGACGATGGACTACTCCGTCTCCAACAACGCCGAATACGGCCAGTACTACACGGGCCCGAAGGTCATCAACGAGCAGAGCCGCCAGGCGATGCGCGAATGCCTGCGCCAGATTCAGAACGGCGAATACGCGAAGAGCTTCCTCACCGAATGCGCGCTCGGCTACCCGCAGCTTCGCAGCGAACGCCGTCTCACGGCTGAGCACCCCTTGGAACAGACGGGCGCGAAGCTTCGCCAGATGATGCCCTTCATCACGGCGCACCGCCTCGTTGACAAGAGCAAGAACTAACGTTCGGCCCTCGTCCTAAAAGGAAAAGCCCCGGAACCGCTTGGGAACCGGGGCTTTTTCATGCCGTCGCGCGACAGAAATCAGAGAAAGAGCTTGTAGGCGGGATTCTCCGTTTCATTCCAGTAGCGGTAGCCCAGCGTCGTCAGGAACGCCTCGAACTCCGCGCTGTCCTCTTCGGGCACCTGCATGCCGACCAGAATGCGGCCGAAGTCCGCGCCGTTGTTGCGGTAGTGGAAGAGCGAGATGTTCCACTGCGGCGCCATGGCGTTCAGGAACTTCAAGAGCGCCCCGGGACGCTCCGGGAACTCAAAGCGATAAAGCCGCTCGTTCGTCGCCAAGCCGCTCTTGCCGCCGATCATGTGGCGAAGGTGCTGCTTCGCGAGTTCATCGTGCGTCAGGTTGATCGTCGGCAGATCCGACTTCTCGAAGTTGCGCACGAGTTCGTCGGCGTCGTGGGAGTTCGCGGTCTGAATGCCCACGAAGATGTAGGCCTTCTTCTCATCGCTGATGCGGTAGTTGAACTCCGTCACGTTTCGGCTGCCCACGGTGTTGCAGAAGCGGCGGAAGGCGCCGCGCTCCTCGGGGATCGTCACCGCAAAGATCGCCTCGCGCTCTTCGCCCGACTCCGCGCGCTCGCTCACAAAGCGCAGGCGGTCAAAGTTCATGTTGGCGCCCGAGGTGATGGCCACGAGCGTCTGGTTTCTCACGCCGTTCTCTCTCGCCCAGTGCTTCAAGCCTGCAAGGGACAGCGCCCCCGAAGGCTCCACGATGCTGCGCGTGTCTTCAAACACATCCTTGATGGCGGCGCAGATCTCGTCGCTTTCCACAAGAACAATGTCATCGAGATTCTCGCGGCAGAGGCGGAAGGTTTCGTCCCCCGGACGCTTCACCGCCGTGCCGTCCGAAAAGAGGCCGACGTCATCCAGCGTCACCGGTTTTCCGGCCGCAATCGACTGCTTCATGCAGTCGCTGTCCGTCGTCTCCACGCCGATCACCTTCATTTCGGGGTAGATCGACTTCAGGTACACCGCCACGCCCGCCGCGAGTCCGCCCCCGCCGATCTGCACGAAGACCGCGTCCGGACGAGTGCCGTCCGAAGGCTGGTACTGTCGAAGGATTTCCATCGCGATCGTGCCCTGGCCGGCGATCACGTACGGATCGTCAAAGGGATGAACAAAGGTGAGCCCCTCGTCCTGCGCCATCTTCGAAGCGTGCGCCGCAGCGTCCGAGAAGCTGTCGCCCACGAGCACCACTTCGCCGCCCAGGCTGCGAACCGCCTCCACCTTCATCGCCGGCGCCGTCACCGGCATCACGATCACCGCGCGGCACCCAAGGCGCTTCGCGGCGAGCGCCACGCCCTGAGCGTGGTTCCCCGCCGAAGCGCAGATGACGCCGCGGGCGCGCTCTTCTTCGGTGAGATGCACCATCTTGTTGAAGGCGCCTCTCAACTTGAAAGAAAACACGGGCTGCGTGTCTTCGCGCTTCAAAAGCACCTTGCACCCCAGACGGCGGCTCAGCTTCGGCGCCACGTCTAGCGGCGTCTCGCGCGCCACGTCGTAGACGCGGGCCGTGAGAATTCTGCGCAAATAGTCCTGTCCTGAAAGAGCCATTTCTACCTTCCCAACTAAAAAATCAACCGGCGAAATCGCCGAAAACAATGCGTCTCAAAGCGCCCATGAAGCCGCTCAGGCGACCGGTGTCGCGGCGATTGCGCCCGGAAAGACGGCGGCGGCGCACCGTCTCCAGAAGCACCCCCGTCACCGTGGCGTCTTCAGGGAGCGTGAGGTTCAGCGCCTGGTCCCCCAGGCGGCGCGGCATGCCGACGCGCACCGGAAGCCCCATCACGCGCTGCACCAGCGCCGGAAATCCCGACATTTTCGTCATGCCGCCCGTGATGACGATCCCGGCCGCCGCCTTCTGCGTCCAGCGCTCGGGATCGATGTAATTTTCCTTGATGACGCGAAGGATCTCCGTCGTGCGCATGCTCACGATCTGCTCGAGGTATTCGCAGGTCTGCACGGCGTTCTCCCCCGTCGCCTCCTTCGTGTAGCGAATCTTTTCGTACTTGTCCTCGCTGCGAGGGCCGATGTGCGCATAGGTGGTCTTGATCTCTTCAGCGTCGTCCAGCGAGCACTCAAACACCCCGGCAATGTCGCGGCGGATGAGGTCGCCCCCCGCCGGAATCACCTGCGTCTTCTCAATCTCGCCGTGCTCGTAGCAGACGAGGTCGATCGCGCCCGCGCCGAAGTCCATCACGATGACCCCGAGCTCCTGCTCCGTGCGGGTGACGCAGCTTGCGGCGCTCGCCCAGGGCTGAAGAATCAGCGCCTCCACGTCCAGCCCCACGCGACGGATGCACTTCACGAGATTGGCCAGGATGGATTCACTGCCCACCGCAAGGTGCACGTGGGAGCGAATGACGCTCCCCGTCATGCCCACCGGGTCTTCAATGAGCACGTTGTCATTGTCCAAGGTGTAGCCCTTCACCATGTGCGCGACGACGCGGTCGTCGTTGCTGCGGCCGTCCGTCTTCGGATCAAAGGCCATCGCGAGGCGCGTGACGCGCTGCACGTCGTCCGTCGTCACCTCGCCGTCGCCCAGCACAAGGCGCCCCTCGCGATTGACGGAATGAAGGTACTTTCCCGTCAAGGCCGTCGCCACGGTCGTGATCTCGCGGCCGCACATCGCCTCGGCCTCCTCCTTGGCGCGCCGGATCGACTCCACGGCGCTCTCCACATCCTGGACGCTGCCGTCCTGAATGCCGTAGGAAGGCACCTTGCCGATGCCGATGATCTTGAGGCTCCCCGACTCGTCCACCTCCGCCACGGCGCAGGAGATCTTGCTTGTTCCAATGTCAAGCGCCGCCACCAGAGAACTTTGCGCAGCGGAATCCATCAGACTGCTCCTTTCTTCGCTTGCTTCGATTCGTGTTCCTTGAGCCAGATCTGGCCCGACGCCCGGCTCGGGTACTGCACCGCGAACGCGTCGCGGTAGCGGGCGTCAATCTTGGGAGGGTACCCCCGCATGACGGTGCAGATGTGGTTGAAGTGCTTCACGACGCGCTTCAACTTCTCCACCGGGGTCATCTCCGTAAAGGCGCGGCCGAGCTCGATCGTCACCGGAGGCATCGTCTGCGATTCGGTGGTCACGCTCCAGCTGCCGCGAAACGACACGTTCACCGCCTTGAGACGCGCATTCATGCCGTCCAAAGCCTCGCGAAACGCCGGCAGATAGGCCGCCGCCTGCGCGGTGTAGGCGGCGTCCCCTGAAAACATGGGCATCTGCGCCAGGCGCTCGATCGACTCGTCGTTGGCGGTGAAGAGCCGGCCGTCCGCGGCCACCAGCCGCCCGTCCTCCCAAATCGCCACGGCGTCATAGCGCTCGATGTCGATGCGAAGCGCATCGGGCCAGACGCGCACGACGCGCGCCTTCTTCACCCAGCTCAGGTCCTCCACCGCCGTTCTCACCGCTTCGATGTCGGTGAGAACGAGATTGCCCGGCCGCACGGCCTCCACCGCCTGCTGCACCTCGGCCGCGCTCGTTCCTTCGACGCGGCCGACGAGGTAGAGCTTCTGCACGGAGAAGCCGGGGTCGCTCAAAAAATGAGCGCCCCAGAGCGCCGCGCCCCCCGTCACGAGAACGAAGGCCGCCGCCTTGAGCCAGAACATCTTTTCCGACATGCGTTCGCTAGACGGCAGGCGCCGCCTTCCGGTCAAGGGCCGCCGTGGACGCCACGTAGCAGACGAGGTCCTCGTAGCTCATGCCGGCCGCGCGGGCCGCCATGGGCACGAGGGAGTGCGGCGTCATGCCGGGGCTCGTGTTGAGCTCAAGGAGCACGAAGTCGCCCGCGTCATTCATCATGACGTCGATGCGGCCCCAGCCGCGGGCGCCCAGCGCCGCAAAAGCCTTTTCGCAGGCGGCCTGGATTGCCTTCGTCTTCTCGTCGGCGAGCTGCGCCGGGCAGTCGTACTTCACAGCGTTGCCGAAATACTTGTTCTGATAGTCGTAGTCGCCTTCGGGCGCCTTGATTTCAATGATGGCCTGGGCCTTGCCGCCCAGAATCGCCACCGTGAACTCCCGGCCGAAAATCCGCTGCTCGACCAGAACGCGCTTGTCCAGCTTCAGCGCCGTTTCAAGCGCCGCGCGCACGTCGGCTTCTGCGGCGTCCTTCAGCTTCGTGACGCCGATCGAAGAGCCTTCGTTGTCGGGCTTCACGACGACGCTTGAACCCAACTCCTTCACGACGCGAGCGGCGTCGTCCGCGCTCGTCACCGTGAGGCCCTTCGCGACCGGAAGCCCCGCCGCCTGCCAGACGATGCGGGTCGCGCTCTTGTCGATGGCGACGGCGCTCGCCTGAACGCCCGGCCCCGTGTAGGGAAGCCCCAGGTATTCGAGCACGCCCTGAATCGTGCCGTCTTCGCCGAAGCGCCCGTGCAGCGAAATGAAGGCGCGGTCAAAATGCCCGGCCTCGAGCTTTGACAAAGGCTCTTTGGCGGGGTCAAAGCCCACGGCGTCCACGCCCTTTGCGAGCAGGGCCTTCAGAACGCCTGCGCCGCTCGAGAGCGACACGTCGCGCTCGGAGCTCATGCCGCCCATGAGCACCACGACGCGCCCGAGGGACTTGGGATCAATAGTCTGCATGTTCTTTTCCTAGATTTCCTTGTGAGCAAGCATCCCCGGCACGCGGCCGATGGAGCCCGCGCCCATCGTGAGCACGACGTCGCCCGGGCGCGCCACGCGGCGGATCGCCTCGGGCATTTCTTCAATCTTGTCGCAGAAGACGAGGTCGCCCTTTCCCACAAGGCGCACGGCGCGCGCGAGCGTTCGGCCGTCAGCGCCCGCAATGGGCGCCTCGCCTGCGGGATACACGTCCCCGAGCACCAATACGTCGGCGTCCTTCAAGACCTTCACGAAGTCTTCGAAGCAGTCGCGGGTGCGCGTGTAGCGATGCGGCTGGAAGGCCACCACCAGACGGCGGTCGGGCCAGGCGCCGCGGACGGCGGCGATCGTCGCCGCCATCTCGTGCGGATGATGCCCGTAGTCGTCCACAAGCTCAAAAGCGCCGATCGTCTCGCCCGCCTCGTTCTTCACCGGCACTTCGCCGTAGCGCGCAAAGCGCCGGCCCACGCCCGTGAATTCCGCGAGGCCCTTCACGATGGCCTCGTCCGACACTCCCACGAGCGTCGCGATCGCCACGGCGGCGAGCGCATTGCGCACGTTGTGCATGCCGGCGAGATTCAACACCACCGGCAGCGGCGCGTGATCGGGCCGCAGGATCGTGAACTTCATCTGCGTGCCCGCGGTCTGCACGTCCGCGGCGCGCACTTCGGCCCCTTCGTTGAGGCCGTATTCAATTACGCGGCGCGGCACCTTCGGAATGATGGCGCGAACGTTCTCATCGTCGCCGCAGAGCACCGCGACGCCGTAGAACGGAAGCCGCATCAAGAACTGCACGAAGGCGTCCTTCAGGCGCTCAAAATCGTGCCCGTAGGTGTCCATGTGGTCGTGATCGATGTTCGTCACGGCCGCGAGCACCGGCATCAGATTCAGGAACGACGCATCCGACTCGTCGGCTTCAGCGACGATGTATTCGCCGCTTCCGAGCCGCGCGTTGCTCCCTGAGCTGTTGAGCCGGCCGCCGATCACGTAGGTGGGATCGAGGCCGCCCGCAGCGAGCAACGCCGTCGTGAGCGACGTGGTCGTCGTCTTTCCGTGCGCGCCCGCGATCGCGATGCCACGGCGAAGGCGCATGAGCTCAGCGAGCATCACCGCGCGGGGCACGACCGGAATGTGCGCCGCGCGGGCGGCCGCCACTTCCGGATTGTCTTCGTGCACGGCGCTCGAAATGACCACCGCATCCGCGCCCGCAATGTTTTCCGCCGCATGGCCCTGATGCACCGTGGCGCCCAGCTTCGCCAGGCGTTCGGTCGCCGCGTTGCGGGCGAGGTCCGACCCCGACACCGTGTAGCCGAGATTCAGCATCACTTCCGCGATGCCGCACATGCCCGTGCCGCCGATGCCGACAAAATGAAGGTGCTTTACCACAAATTTCATTGCTCTATCCTCGCCTTACGCCGGCTTCGTCTTCAGGCCGCGCACGGTCTCCACGAGATCCGCCACGGTCACCGCCGCATGCGGCTTCATGAGCGAGCGGGCCTTTTCGGCCATGTCCAGAATCTTCTCGCGCTTCATGCTCGCCAAAAGCCCGAAGAGATGCTCGGGCGTGAGATGGCCCTGATCAAGCAGAATGCCGGCCCCGCGGTCAGCGAGGTACTTGGCGTTCCCGTACTGATGCTTCGTCGTCTTCACGACAAAAGGCACCATCACGGCGGCGCTTCCCGAAGCGCAGAGCTCGGCGGCGGTCGTCGCCCCCGAGCGGCAGATGACAAGGTCGGCCTCACGATAAGCGGCCGCCATGTCATCGATGAAGCCCACAACTTCGGCCTTGACGCCTGCGTCGGCGTAGCACTTCTTTGCGGCGTCAATCTGCTTCATGCCGCACTGATGAAGCACCACGGGGCGGCGCTCCTCTTCAAAGAGCGCCAGCGCCTTGGGCACGGTTTCATTCAAAACCTGCGCGCCGAGGCTGCCGCCGAAGACAAGGAGCTTCAGGGGCCCTTCGCGGCCCGCGAGACGCTCCGCGGGAGGCTCGATCGCCTCAATTTCGCGGCGCACGGGGTTGCCGGTGATGTGGCCCTTGGAAGCCGCGCGGGAGCGCGCCGACCCCGCAAAGCCGCAGGCCACGGCCCAGGCGTCGCGAAGAATCATTTCGGTGGACATCAGAAGGTCGGCGTCGCAGTTCATCACGACCGTGCGCACGCCGTTCGTCTTCGCGCCCTTGCTCACGGGCACGGCGATGTAGCCCCCCGTCGTGAAGAAGACGTCGGGCGCGAGCTCCTTCATGAGCTTCTTGGAGCGCTCCGTCGCCTTGAAGAGCTTGATCACGCCCGAAACGGCGCCAAAAAGCCCCTTGCCGCGGACGCCGCGGAAGTCGAGCGGAATGAAGTTGATTTCGGGCGCCGCCTTCGCGAGCAGCCCGCCCTCCATCCCGGTCTCCGTTCCGATCCAGGTTATCTTCCAGCCGCGGCTCAAGAGCTCGCGGGCCACGGCGAGCGCCGGAAAGACGTGGCCGCCCGTTCCGGCGGCCGCAATCACCAGGTGCTTAGCTTCTTCACTCATAATTCAAACTCGTCCGCCGCGCATCAAAATGCGGTTTTCCGCATCAACGCGCAGCAAAATGGCAATAGCAACAATTGTAGCGAGGAGGGAGGACCCCCCGTAGCTCATCAGCGGCAGGGTGAGCCCCTTCGTGGGAAAGAGCCCCGTGGCGACGCCGCCGTTGATCACGACCTGCACGCCGATCCAGAGCCCCACGCCTTCAGCGATGAGGCCGGAATAAACGCGCTCCAGACGAATCGCCTGACGCCCGATGGCAAAGCAGCGGCGCACCAGAAAATAGTAGACGGTGAGCACGCAGAAGACGCCCACGAAGCCCAGCTCCTCGCCCACGACGGCAAGGATGAAGTCCGTGTGGGCTTCGGGCAGGTAGTGAAGCTTTTCGACCGAGGCGCCCAGCCCCACTCCGAACCACTCGCCGCGCCCGAAGGCAATGAGGGAGTGGCTGAGCTGGTACGCCTTGTCCAGCGCGTATTCGCTGCTCCAGGGATTGAGGTACGCCATCACGCGCCCAACGCGCCACGGCGACATCCACACGGCCATGATGATGGCGGCGATGACCGCCACGGCGCACACGAGGAAGATGCGCATGTTGAGGCCGCCCAGGAAAAGGACGCCCAGCGCAATGCAGACGATGACCACCGTCGCCCCGAGGTCAGGCTGCAGGTTGGTGAGAAACGCCACGCCCGCCATCACGGCCGCCATGGGGAAAAAGCCCTTCGTGAAGGAATGCATGTACTCCTGGCGGCGCACCGTGAACCACGCGGCGCCCAAGAGGGCCGCGAGCTTCACCACCTCCGTCACCTGAATGTTGACGGGGCCCACGCCCACCCAGCGCCGCGCGCCGTTCACGCTGTGGCCGATGCCAGGCATCAGCACGAGAATGAGCAGGAGAAACGCCACGCCCGCGAGCCACGGCGTGATGCGGTACCACATCCGCAGCGGAATGCGGTACGCGCACCAGCCCGCCGCCACGGCGATCGCCGCCGAGACGAGATGGCGCTTGAAGAAAAACGTATAGGACGTGCCGTACTTCGGACTGTCCGCGAGCGAAATCGACGCCGAATACACCATCAAGGCGCCGAAAAAAAGGAGCAGCGCCGTGAGAAACAGCACGGCCCAGTCCACGCCCTCGGCGCGGATGCGCTGGCTCGCGCCGCCCGAGCGCAGGACGGCCGACCCGGCGAGATCGTCTTCAATGAGCCGGGTTTCGCTGCGACGTCCGAAGGGCCACTTCATGACGCGGCGGCCGCCTCAGCGGCGATTTTCTCCGCGCGCGCCACAAAGCGCGCCGAGCGCTCGGCGTAGTTGGAGAACATGTCCCAGCTCGCGCACGCAGGGCTCAGCAACACGGCGTCCCCGGGCTGCGCCGCGGCGTAAGCCAAGTCCACCGCCTTTTCAAAATCGACGCCCGCGTTTTCCATCGCGACGCCCGATGCGGCCACCGCCCGGCCGATCGCTTCGCCGTCGCGGCCGATCAGCACCACGTGCCGCGCGCAGCGGGCGATGATGTCGCACAAGGGAGCAAAGTCCTGCCCCTTGCCGTCGCCGCCCAGAATGATCGACGACTTGACGCCCTCGGCGGCAAGCCCCTCCAAAGCCGCCGCCACAGCGCCCACGTTCGTTCCCTTGCTGTCGTCGATGAACTCAATGCCGTTCACGTTCTTCACGGGCTGCACGCGATGCGCTTCGCCCGCGTAGCCCGCGAGCACCGAGAGGCTCGACGCGAGCGAAAACCCCGCGGCGTCCGCCATCGCCAGCGCCGCCAAGGCATTCATGACGTTGTGCCGTCCGCGAATCTTCAGCGCCTTCGCCGGCATCAGAGGCGTCAGCTGCGGCGCGTCCGCGGCCGCGAGCTGCGCGCGGCGGCTCGTGCCTTCCTCGCCCTCGCGGCAAGGGATGCAGGCGAGCCACTCGACGCCCCCCTCCGTCATCACGCCCCATTCGCCGGGATGCGCCGGCGCGGTGAGGCCGAAGGTGCGCACGCGGGCCGAGCCTTCGGCGTTCTTCATCACCGCCTCGTCGCCGCGGTTCAACACCTTGTTTTCGGCGTGAAGGAAAATGCGGCCCTTCGCGGCCGCGTAGTTTTCAAGCGACCCGTGCCAGTCGATGTGATCCTCGGTGAGGTTCAAAAAGGCCGCCGCCGTGAGACGCAGGCTCGACGTCGTCTCCAGCTGAAAGCTCGAAAGCTCCAGCACCCAGACTTCGGGCAGCGCGTTCGCCGCCTCCGCCTTCTGCAGTTCGGCAATGGCGTTGGGGCCGATGTTGCCCGCGACGCACACGGTCTTTCCGGCCGCCTTCGCCATCAGCCCCGTGATCGTCGTCGTGGTCGTCTTGCCGTTCGTGCCGGTGATGGCAAGAACCTGCGGGTCGTACCCCGTCTCCGCCTTGAGGCGGTTGAGCTCGCGGGCAAAAAGCTCGATTTCACCCACGACCGGAAGGCCCTTTTCTCGCGCCGCCGCCGTCAGGGGCGCCGCCGCGGAGTGATCAGGCGAAAGGCCCGGCGAAAAAACGAGCAGCGACTGGCCGTCCACCAGGGCGGCGTCCAGTCCGCCCGTCTTCACCACAAGCCCCGGCATCTCTTCGATGAGTTTTTCAACGCCCGCCGGATGCTCGCGCGTGTCCGCCATCGTCACGCTCCAGCCCTGCGCCGTCAGAAACCGAGCGCACGCGGCGCCCGAGGCGCCGCAGCCGAGCACCAATGCTTTCTTTTCGTCCGTCATTTTCTTTACCGAATCTTGAGAGTCGCGAGGCCCACGAGCACGAGAATGAAGGTGATGATCCAGAAGCGGATCACGACCTGCGTCTCCTTCCAGCCCTTCAATTCAAAGTGATGATGAATCGGCGCCATGAGGAAGATGCGCTTGCCGTGCGTCAAGCGGAAGTACGTCGTCTGAATCATCACGGAAAGAGTCTCCACCACGAAGATGCCGCCCATGATCGCGAGCACGATTTCCTGCCGGCAGATGACGGCGATGGTCCCGAGGCAGCCGCCCAGCGCGAGCGCGCCCACGTCGCCCATGAAGACCTGGGCGGGATAGGCGTTGAACCAGAGGAACGCGAGCCCCGCGCCCGCCAATGCGGCGCACACGACCACCAGCTCGCCCGCGCCGGGAATGTAGGAGAAGTAGAGGTAGCTCGCGTAGTCAGGGCGCCCCACCACGTAGCAGAAGATCCCCAAAGCCGACCCCACCATGACGCTCGGCAGAATCGCGAGGCCGTCCAAACCGTCCGTGAGGTTCACAGCGTTCGAGGTGCCCACGATCACGATGTAGGTGAGAATGAGAAAGCCCCAGATCCCAAAGGGAAAGTCCACCTGCTTGAAGAAGGGCACGGTGAGCTGGAGCTTGGCGGGCTCGGGGAGCACGAAGCCGTTTTCCACCCAGTGGAGCACCATCGCCCAGATGTGCGTGTCCGTGGGCATCGCCACCGCAAACGCGAGGTACACCGCGGCCACGACGCCGATCAAGCTCTGCCAGCCGAATTTTTCTCGGGCGCTCATGCCGTTGGGATTGTGATGCACCACCTTGCGGTAGTCGTCCACCCAGCCCACGGCGCCGTAGCCCAGCGTCACAAAGAGCACCGCCCACACGAAGCGGTTGGAGAGATCCATCCAAAGCAGCGTGGAGAGCCCGATTGCAATGAGGATGAGGGCGCCGCCCATCGTGGGCGTGCCGTCCTTCACGAGATGGGTCTTCGGCCCGCAGGTGCGCACCGCCTGGCCGATCTTCATCTTGGTGAGCTCCCGGATGACCCAGGGCCCGGCCACAAAGCCGATCAGCAGCGCGGTGAGCGCCGCCATCAGGGCGCGCAGCGACAGGTAATTGAAGACGCTGAAGGCCCGGACATCCTGACTGAGCCACTGAAACAAAGCTAGCAACATGATTTACTTCTGCAACTTCCGTTTTTTATTTCTTCTGAGAGGCGATGCCGTACTCGTCCGTGACGGCCTTCACCACTTCCTCCAGCCGCATGGAGTGGCTCGCCTTCACGAGAATCGTGCCCGGCGTTTGCACTTCCTGCTGGACGGCGCCGAGCAGCTCGCCGCGCGATTCAAAATGCCGCGCGCCGGCGCCGAAGGCCGCCACCGCCGCCTTCATCTCCTCGCCCGTGGCAAGGAACCGATCGATGCCGTGCTCGCGGGCATAGCGGCCGATCTCCACGTGAAAGTCGTGCGCCTGCCGCCCCGTTTCGCCCATGTCGCCCGCCACGAAGACACGGGGGGAGGACATGTGGCTCAGCATGTCGATCGAAGCGCGCATGCTGTCGGGGTTGGCGTTGTAGGCGTCGTCAATCAGCACGGCGCCGCTGCGAAGCACGTAGCGACGGCCGCGCCCCGCCACGGGCTCAAAGCAGCGCAGCCCCTCCTCGATCGCTTCAGGCGTGACGCCGATCACCGCCGTCGCGGCCGCAGCCGCCGCGGCGTCATGCACCGCATGGCGTCCTGCGGTTTTCAATTCCAGCGTGCGGGTGCCGGTGGGGAGCGTAAGCGTCACCGTGCCGTTCTTTTCCACGGCGCGCACTGGCGCCGGAATATCCGTCTCGCCTTCGGCGTAGGTGAGCACCTCGCAGCCGCGGGCGCGGGCGTAGTTGATCCAAACCGAAAGCGACGGATCGTCCGCTGGGAGCACGGCCGTTCCCTTGCCCGAAAGGCTCACGATCGCCATGCCGTTTTCGCGGGCGCTCGCTTCAACGCCGTCCAGAAACTCCTGATGCTCGCGCTGCGCATTCGTCACCACGACCACCGTGGGGCGGATCCAGCTCACGAGCTGCGCCATTTCGCCGGGGTGGCTGATGCCCGCCTCCACGACAGCCGCCCGCGTGTCGGGCGTGAGACGCAGCAGCGTTCTCGGCACGCCCACGGAATTGTTGAAGTTGCCTTCCGTCGCCATCATCGCCTGCGTGCCGAGCGCGACGCGCAGGATGGAGGCGATCATCTGCGTGGTCGTCGTCTTGCCATTGCTGCCCACGACGCAGATGAGGGGGATCGCAAACTGGCTGCGCCAGGCGCGCGCGAGCGCTCCGTAGGCTTCCGCCGCATCCGTCACCACGATTTCGGGCACGCTCGTGCCGATGGGACGCTCGACGATGAGAAGCCCCGCGCCGTTGCGCTGGGCGGCCGCCGCGTAGTCATGACCGTCAAACTTCTCGCCCTTCAAGGCGACGAACACCGCGCCGCGCGACAAATGGCGGCTGTCGGTGCTGATGCCGGTGAGCGGCTGCCCCGTTCGCCCCTTCACTTCCACGATGAGGGCCCCGAGCGCCTTTTCAATTCTTGCCTGTGTCCAAAGCTGCTGCATCTTGGATATTCCTTCAATCGTTGCGGGCCCGGCGATCTGCCAGCGCCTTCGCCACGGTCTCGACATCACTGAAGTGATGCTTGACGCCCTGAATTTCCTGATAGTCCTCGTGTCCCTTGCCGGCGACGAGAATGACGTCGCTCGCCTCGGCGCCCGCCACGACCGCTTCAATCGCCTCCGCGCGGTCCGCGGTCGCCGTGAGCGACTTCGCCTCGCCGCAGCCGGCCAAAATCATGTCGATGATCGACTGCGGCGCTTCCGAGCGGGGGTTGTCGCTCGTGACGACCACGGCGTCCGCGAGCCGGGAGGCGACTTCGCCCATCAAGGGGCGCTTCCCATGATCCCGATCGCCGCCGGCGCCAAAGACCGCCACCAGACGACCGCCGCGATGCGTCGCCGTCTCGCGAAGCGCCGAAAGCGCCTTTTCCAGCGCGTCGGGCGTGTGCGCATAGTCCACGACGCACAAGGGGCCTTCGCCGTCCGTCACCGCCTGCAAGCGCCCCGCAGGCGGCGTGAGCGTCGCAAGTCCCGCAAAAACGTCGTCCGGCGCGAGCCCGAGCGACAGCGCGGCGCCCGCCGTCGCAAGAAGGTTCGACACATTGAAGCGTCCGAGCGCCTTCACGCTCACGTCGTGCGCGCGGCCCTGCCAGCAAACCGTGAAGCCCGTCCCAGCCGCGGCCGGATGAATGGACGCCGCGGAAAGCACCTCAGCGCCTTCAAACGTGCGGCCCTCGATCGTGTAGGCGATCGTCCGCACGCCCCGCTTCACCGTGCGCTCAATGAAGCGCCGGCCGCAGGCGTCGTCTCCGTTGATCACCGCGCATTGCAAGCCCGGCCAGTCAAAGAGAATCGCCTTCGCCGCCTCATAGGCTTCAAAGGTGCCGTGGTAGTCCAGATGATCCCGAGTGAGGTTCGTGAAAACCGCCGTCCGGAAAGCGGTGCCAAGGAGCCGCCCCTGATCAAGCCCGATGGAGCTCGCCTCGATCGCAAAGCCCGCGGCGCCCGCGCGCTGCAGATCGCGAAAGAGCGTCTGCGTGCTCGCCGCGTCCGGCGTCGTCAGCGCCGGCGCCGGAAACTGCTTTCCTTCAAAGAAGGTGCCGATGGTGCCGATCGCGGCGCAGGGAACGCCCAGTCTGGTCAAAAGCGCGCTCGTCCAGTGGCTCACGCTCGTCTTGCCGTTGGTGCCCGTGACGCCGACGCCCGCCATCTTTTCGGAAGGCCGTCCGTAGAAATCCGACGCAATGACGCCCAAGCCCCGGCGCAGGTCCGCCACGGCCGCCGACGGAACCGGCAGATCCACCGCCGCTTCACGCGGCTCGTACAGCACCGCAGACGCCCCCTGAGCGATCGCTTTCGCCGCCCAGTCCAGCCCGTCCACGTTCGCGCCCTTCAGCGCAACAAACACGTCGCCTGAGGCCGCCGTGCGGGAGTCCAGCGTAAGGCGCGCCCCCTGCGGCGCGACGCCCCTCAACCAGTCCGCCGTCTCATTCACCGTGAGCCGCGCTTCAGTCATTGCGAATTCCCTTTACAAAAACGCCCATGCCGCTCACGGCGTTGGGATCGTCCGGATGGACGCCGATCAAGCGCAGCGCGCCCGCCGCCACTTCATTGAAGACGGGGCCGGCGACCGTGCCGCCGAAGTGGCTGCCCTTCACCGGCTCGTCAATCATGACGGCCACGATGATGCGGGGCTGCCCCGCGGGCGCCATGCCCACGAAGCTCGCCACATACTTGTTGACGTACTCGCCGTTTTCAATCTTGTTGGCGGTGCCGGTCTTGCCAGCGACCGTATAGCCCTCGACGCTCACGCGGCGGGCCGTGCCGCCCGCGAGCACCGTGCCCATCATCATGGAGCGCATCTGGCGCGCCACTTCGGGACGGAACACCTGCGTGCCCTGCGCCTCGCGGTTCGTGCGGCGGAAGGTGAGATCAATCACGTCGCCGTTGCGCGCGAGCGCCGTGTAGGCGCGCACGAGCTGCATCAGGGAGACGGACACGCCGTGGCCGTAGGAAATCGTCGCCTGCTCAATCGGACGCCAGGTGGACGCGGGCTTCAGGCGTCCGGCGACCGCGCCAGGAAAGCCCACTTTGGGCGAAATGCCAAAGCCCAGCGCCGTGTACATGTCCCAGAGCGTCTGCGGCTGCATCTCAAGCGCGATCTTGCTCGTGCCGATGTTGGACGACTTCGAAACCACCTGGCTCACGGTGATCATGCCGTAGTTGTGCGTGTCGCCGATCGTCCGGTCGCCGATCGTGAGCTTGCCGGGCGCCGTCTGCACGAGCGTGTCGGGGCGGACGATCCCGAGGTCCAGGGCCTTTGCGACCGCAAAGGGCTTCATCGTGGAGCCGGGCTCGAAGGTGTCGGTCAGCACGCGGTTGCGCACGTTTTCAAACTGCAGCGTCTTTCGCACGTTGGGGTCGTAGGTGGGCCAGTTGCTCATCGCAAGAATCTCGCCCGTGCGCACGTCCGCCACGACGACGGCGCCCGCCTTGGCGTCATGGCGCTCGATGGCGGCCTTCAAGGCCTTGTGCGCGATGAACTGCAGGCGGGAGTCGATCGACAAGACGACATCCTGGCCGGCGCTCGCCTCCTTCACCCAGATGTCCTCCACCACGCGCCCCAAACGGTCGCGGATGACGCGGCGGGAGCCGGGCTTGCCGGAAAGCTGGCTGTCGCTCGCGAGCTCGACGCCTTCGCGGCCGTTGTTGTCCGAATCCGTGAAGCCCACGACGTGCGCGGAAATCTCGCCGTCGGGGTAGTTGCGGCGCACTTCGCTGCCGATGTAAATGCCCGGAATCTGCATGGCGCGCACGCGGTCGGCGGTGTCGGTGTCCAACTGCCGGCGGATGTAGACGAAGTTGCGCTTCTTCTTGCCGTTCGTCGCCACGCGCTGCTCGATGTCGCCCGGCGTCATGTTGAGCACGGACGCCAGATTGGCGATCTGCGTCTCGGTGGCGTCCCCCGCCTCCTCGGGCACGGCCCAAACGCTTCGCGCGGGAATCGTGGACGCGAGCACCACGCCGTTGCGGTCCACGATCTGGCCGCGCTGCGCGGGCACGGGCAGCGTGCGCGCATAGCGCGCCTCGCCCTGCTTCTGCAGAAATTCGGTGTCAATGCCGCACTGCAGCCAGAAGGCCTTGCAGACCACGGCCGTGAGCCCCACGAAGAAGACGCAGAAAAGAAGACGGCTTCGCGCGGGCTTGATCGGCACCACGAGCATCGCCTCTTCGCCGCCGTTGGGGTGAACCTTCTTCGGCGACGAGTCCTCGCGCCAGAGCATCTTCGCCCAGCGCCCGACTTTTTCAAGCATCATCCACACGTCAGGCGCCCTCATTTGTGCACCTCCAGATGCTGCTGCGTCATTTCCTCGGGCGCCACGTCAATCAGCACCGTGTCGGAAAGCTCCGCCGGCGCAAAGCCCAGGCGGCGGGCGCGCTCGCTCACCGCCGCGGGGAGCGCCGCGCGGCTCAAATCAAGCGAGAGCTGGCTGGAATCGTCAGAAAGCCGGCGGGCCATGTCGCCCGCCCGCTCAATCTCCGCAAAGAGAAGGCGAACCCGATACTGCGTCCACACGAGGGAGCAGGCGCTCACCCACAGCACGACGACCGACAGGGCGCCGATGAAGAGGATGAAGGGTTCGGAGAGCCGACTCAGCGAAAATCTCACAGCGAGCCTCCCGCCTTTTCAGACCAGGCCAGATTCGTGCGCACGGCGACGCGCATGACCGCGCTGCGGGCGCGGGGATTGGCCTCGCACTCGTCCTTCGAGGGCTTCACGCGCTCGACGTCCTTCCACCAGGGCTCAGGCATGTCGCGCGCCGTGAGAATGATGCGGCTGTCGATCTGACGCTCGGGATGAGCGCCCGCTTCGAGGAAATGCTTCACGATCCGATCTTCGAGCGAATGAAAGCTGATGACCGCGAGCCGCCCGTCGGGCTCCAGAATCGATCCCGCGGCGTTCAGGGCCGCAGTGAGTTCGTCCAGCTCGCCGTTGATGAAGATGCGGATCGCCTGAAAGCTTCGCGTCGCCGGATGCTGCTTCGGATCGCAGGCCGAGCGGGGCACCGCGGCGGCGATCGCCTGCGCGAGATCCGCCGTTCTTTCAAAGGGCTTCACGGCGCGACGCGCCACAAGCGCCCGGGCGATGCGGCCCGCAAAGCGCTCTTCGCCGTAGACCTTCAGGACGCGCTCGATTTCAGGAGCGCCCGCCTTTGCAAGCCACTCCGCGGCCGTCATGCCGGAGTCCGTGTCCATGCGCATGTCCAAGGGGCCGTCCATTCGGAAGGAGAAGCCCCGCTCGGCGTCGTCAATCTGCGGACTGCTCACGCCGATGTCCATCAGCACGCCCGTGACGCGGTCAACGCCGCGGGCGGCGAGCTCTTCCGCGAGGCGCGAAAAAGGCGCGTGGATGATGGAAAAGCGCGAATCATGAATGGCCTTCGCCGCCTCCACCGCTTCCGGATCACGGTCAAAGGCGATGACGCGCCCCGCCGCCGAAAGCTTCGCGAGAATGCGCCTCGTGTGGCCGCCGCGCCCGAAGGTCGCGTCCACGTAGAGGCCGTCCGCGCGCGTGACAAGCGCCTCGGGCGCCTCATCACCCAGAACGGATTTGTGAATGAATTCAACGGAAGCCGATTGATCGTCCATGCCGTCCTCCGTCAGAAATGGAAGTCCGCGGCCGCGTCGGCGAGGCCGGCCAGAGCCGCCTCTTCTTCCGCACGCAGTCGATCGGCGTTCCAGAGTTCGAAATGTTCGCCCATGCCCACGAGCGCCACGTCCTTCTCCAGGGAGCAGAAGGTGCGCAGTTCCGCGGGGATGAGCAGACGCCCGGCGGCGTCCACGGAGAGGTCAACGGCGCTGCCCATCACGATGCGCTGCAGGGCGCGGGCGGAGAAAGGCAGGGCGGCGAGGGCTTTGCGGCGTTCCAGCCACACGGGGCGCGGGTACAGCAAGACGCAGCCGTCAGGATGACGCGTAAGCGTCACCTGAAGCGAGCACGCCTCCTTGAGCGCCTCACGATGCCTTGTCGGTATCGTCATGCGCCCTTTGGCGTCAAGCGTCAAAAGCGATGTACCCTGAAACACGCAGTGCCCCTGCAAGCACGTTGACCGTTGAAATAAAGCGGGAAAAGCATGCGCCAAACCTGTGCACGGGTGTTGTCGCCCACTTTTTCCCACTTTTTGACCCCCGCACTTTAGCACAGTAGTCAATAGCCAGTACCCGCGACTACTTTGGAATTTTCCAAACGAAAGTCACGATTTTCCGTCACCTCAAACGGGCACTTCCTCAATGCGAATGCGTTTCAATTGCGCCTCATGTGCGCGGTAGTCAGGATCAATTTCCGCGACGTGCGCCCAGAACCGGGGCGAGTGATCCATGTAGGAAAGATGGGCGAGCTCGTGAGCGATCACGTAGTCGCTCACCGCCTCGTCAAAGAGAACAAGACGCCAGGAAAGCCGGATGACGCCCCGGCTGTCGCACTGCCCCCAGTAAGAGAGGGCGTCAGAAAGATGAATGGCCGAGGGCGCGTCCCCCGCCTCTCGAGCGAGCGCTGCGGCTCGGCCGGGGAACATTCGGGCGGCCTGCGCCGCAAGCCACCCGCGAAGAAACCCTCGAACACGCGCCGCCGAAGCGTCCGCGGGCAGCGCCGCCCGCAGCACCGGCTGACCGCAGCGCGTGACGAGCGTCGTTTTCTCGGCGCCAAGAAGCAGTCCCGTCGGCCGCCCGCGGAAAAGAAAGCGGCCGCCATGGCGAAAATCGAACTGACCGGCCCAGGAGCGCGCCTCGGCCTGGCGCGCGAGATGCTTCTCGAGCCAGCGGCGCTTCGCCCAGAGAAAGTCCTCCACCTCGGAAACCGCCATGCGCAAGGGCGCGTGCGCCGCGATCCCGGTCGGCTCGATCCGAAGAACGAGCCCGCGGCGCCTCTCTCGAAAGAGCCGGTAGGAAAAGACCGTCTCATCACGGCGGAAGAGACGGTCTTCAACGGATTCAGGAACAAGCCTCGGCATGGGACGTCTTTCGCGCCATGTCATCCACGGCGCCTTCAATCCAGCCTTCGACCGCTTCATTGACGGCGGCGAAGCTCTTCCCCTCCACCTCAATCACAGGACCGATCGCGACGTGAATCACGCCGGGCGTCTTGGCGATGCTGTTTCGCGGCCACAGCCGCCCCGCGTCGTGCGCGACCGGCAGCACGGGCACGCCGGTCGCCACGGCAAACCGAGCGCCGCCTGTCTTGTAGCGGCTGCGCGAGCCCCAGGCAACGCGCGTTCCTTCCGGAAAAAGAATCACCCACCAGCCGGAAGCGAGAAAATCGCGGCCCTTCTTTAAAAAGGTCGCATAGGCGGAGACGCCCTTTTCCCGATTGACGGCGATCATGCCCATCGACTTCAGGGCCCAGCCGAAGAAAGGAATCCAGTGCAGCGACTCTTTGTAGACGAACCCCATGCGATGCGGCATGAAGTACGGGAGAAAAAGCGTCTCCCACGCGGAGGAATGCTTGGCGAGAACGACGACCGAACGGCCGTCCTGAGGAAGGTTCTCCGTCCCCGTGACCTCGTAGGTGATGCCGCAGATGTGCTGCAGGAGCTTCATCACGAGGCCCAGCCAGGGACGGATGATGACGTCATAGCGCCGGGCGGCGCTCAGGACGGGCGCGCTCAAGAGGACGGCCAGAGCGACGGGAACCATCGTCACGGCAAAGGCCGCGTAGAAAAGCCATCCTCTTAACGCGCGCATGGGCTTAGTGCGCCAGCGCAGAGAGCTCCGCCACGCTGTTCATCAGCGTGTAGAGCTTTCCCAAAAGCGCCTGACGGTTCGCGCGAACCGCCGGATCTTCAGCGTTCACCATCACGTCCGCAAAGAACGCGTCCACCGGCGCCTTCAAGGTCGTAAGGGACTCGAGCGTCGCGCTGAAGTCGCCCTTTTCATAGTGCGCCATCGCGACGGGCTCGTGCTCGCCCAGCGCCGCAAAGAGTGCCTTTTCGGCGGGCTCGGCAAAGAGCTCGGGCTTCACTTCCACGGGCTTCTCGCCTTCGATCTTCTTGAGAATATTGCCGATGCGCTTGTTGGCCGCCGTCAGGCTTTCGGCTTCCGGGAGCTCCATGAAGCGCTTCACGGCCGCAAGCCGCGCCTTCACGTCCGCAAGCTTCATCGGACGCTTCACAAGCACGGCCTCCACTTCCTGCGCCGTGTAGCCCGCTTCGCGCATCATGACGCGCAGACGGTCAAAGAAGAAGTTCACGAGCTCGGCGGAGGCGTCGGAAACGCCCGCCACGGTCTTCTCCACTTCAAAGCCCAGCGCCACCAGTTCGTCCAGCGCCACCGGAAGCGCCTTCTCGATCATCATGCGCAGAACGCCCAGCGCATGACGGCGCAGCGCGAACGGATCCTTTTCGCCCGTCGGCAGCTGTCCGATGCCGAACATGCCCACGAGCGTCTCGATCTTGTCCGCAAGCGCCACCGCCACCGCTTCGGGGCAGGACGGCAGTTCGTCCCCGGCAAAGCGCGGCTGGTAGTGCTCGCGGATCGCCACGGCCACTTCCGGCGCTTCGCCGTCGTTGCGAGCGTAGTACTCGCCCATGATGCCCTGAAGCTCGGGGAATTCGCCCACCATGAGGGTGCGAAGGTCGGCCTTCGCGAGCATGGCGGCGCGCTCGCACTTCGCGACATCCGCGCCGATCGCCTGGGCGATGCGGCCCGCAATCGCTTTCACGCGCAGCATGCGCTCGGCCTGCGTGCCGAGCTTGTTGTGGTAGACGACGTGCTTCAGGCCGGGAACGCGGCTTTCAAGCGTCTCCTTGCAGTCCTGGTTGTAGAAGAACTCCGCGTCCGCGAGACGGGCGCGCACCACGCGGGCGTTGCCCGACACGATGGCCGCGCCGCCGTCCTTCGCCTCAATGTGGGAGACGAGGGCGAACTTGTTCATGAGCTTGCCGTCCGCGGAGCGCATCGGGAAGTACTTCTGATTCGTCTGCATCGTGAGAATCAGGCACTCTTCAGGCACCGCGAGGAACTTCTCTTCGAATTCGGAGACGTAGATCACCGGCCATTCGGTGAGCGAGTTCGTTTCGTCGATGAGGGACTCGGGGGCGATGAGCGTCCCGTGGTTCGCCTTCGCGGCCTCTTCGAGCTTAGAAACGAGGATCGCGCGGCGCTCGGCGTAGTCCGGGATGACCTTCGCCGCCTTCATTTCAGCTTCGTAGGCATCCGCAGACGTGATCTCCACGTAGCCCTGCGTGTGGAAGCGATGGCCGCGCGTCGTGCGGCCGGCCTCAAGGCCGAACATCGTGACGGGAACGATCGCGTCGCCGTAGAGCGCCGTGAGGTGCTTCACGGGGCGGACGAACTGAACGGTCGTCACGCCGTCGGCGAGCTGGTAATTCATGACCTTCGGAATCGGCAGGGCCTTCACCGAAGCTTCCAGCGCCTTCTGCAGGCCGGCGGCAAGCTCGACGCCCGCGCGCACGCCTTCGTAGAAGAGCTGTTCGTTCTTGCCGTCGGATTCGCGCTTCAAGGCTTCCACGGGACAGTCAATGCCAAGGGAGGCCATCTTTTTCACGAGCGCCGGCGTCGCCTGGCCGTCCGCGCCGATGCCCACCTTCACGGGCACGAGCTTCTGGCGGAACGCTTCGTCCGGGGACTTCGCGAGAACGTTCGTGATGAGGACCGCCATGCGGCGGGGAGCGCCGAAGGGACGCACCACGCTTTCTTCGGTCGTGAAGTGCGCGGCCTTCAAGTGGCTCGCCACGCCCTGGGCAAACGCTTCGGAAAGCTTCTTGAGAGCCTTCGGCGGCAGTTCTTCGGTCTGAAGTTCAACTAACAAGCTGGTCATTTCTTTCTCGATTTATTCGCTGATGGTTCTCACGGGATTACTGCGCCGCCTTGGCGCCCTTCAACATCGGGAAGCCCAGGCGCTCGCGGGACTCGTAGTAGCTCTGGGCCACTTCGCGGCTGAACTTGCGGATGCGGGAGATGTAGGCCGCGCGCTCGGTGACGCTGATGGCGCCGCGCGCGTCGAGAAGGTTGAAGGTGTGGCCGGCCTTGAGCACCATTTCGTAAGCGGGGAGCGCCAGCTGCGCTTCCATGAGGCGCTTCGCCTCGCCTTCGAAGTAGTCGAACTGCTTGAAGAGCTTCTCCGGGTCGCTCGCCTCGAAGTTGTAGTGGCTCTGCTCGACTTCGTTCTGATGGAAGACGTCGCCGTAGGTGAGCTTGTGCTCGACGCCCATGCCGTCCTTCCAGTTGGTGTAGACGAGGTCAAACACGTTGTCGCAGTTCTGCAGATACATCGTGAGGCGCTCGAGGCCGTAGGTGATTTCGCCCGTGATCGGCTTGCATTCCAGGCCGCCCACCTGCTGGAAGTACGTGAACTGCGTCACTTCCATGCCGTTCATCCAGACTTCCCAGCCCAGGCCCCAGGCTCCGAGCGTCGGGTTCTCCCAGTTGTCCTCCACGAAGCGGATGTCGTTCACTTCGGTGTCGATCCCCAGCGCGCGGAGGCTGTCAAGGTAGAGGTCAACGATGTTCACCGGAGCGGGCTTCAAAACCACCTGGAACTGATGATGCTGATGCAGGCGGTTGGGGTTTTCGCCGTAGCGGGCGTCCTTCGGGCGACGGGACGGCTGCACGTACGCGGCGCGCCAGGGTTCCGGACCGAGCGCGCGCAGGAAAGTGGCGGTATGCGACGTCCCTGCCCCGACCTCAATGTCGATCGGCTGCAAGAGAGCGCAGCCCTGCTTATTCCAATACTGCTGCAAGCGCAGAATTACTTCCTGAAAGGTAATCATGGTTCTAGTAACCCGGAAAAATTGCGGCGCGCCGATCGATGCTTCGGTACGTCTTCCATAACGGCGGCGCGGCGCAAGAACGCCGCACCAAAACGGGGGATTTTAACGCAGGGGTTTCGAATTTAGCCGCGCCGTCAGCGATTTTTTGAACCTCCAGCCTCCAGCCGCTCCGGCCCGCGTCAAGAGCGGCGGCCCCGAAATCGCAGGCCGGCCGCGAGAAGCAGCACCAGAAGCGCAACGCCTCCGACCGGAGCGTCGCCCCAGCGCACATAAGGCGTCGCTTCGCCCCGGGCCGTCACGAAAACCGCGTCCAGGTTCTGAGCGCCCGGCGAGGCCAGCCGCTCCACGCGCCCCGTCGCATCAATCACGGCCGAGTAGCCGTTGTTCACGGCCTGCAACTGCGGCCGCGCCGCTTCCCGAGAGCGCATGGCGGAAATCTGCGTGAACTGATGCGCCGCCTTTTCGCCGAACCAGCCCAGATTGGCGACCGTGACGAGGTAGGCGGGCGTCTCAGGCAGCCGCCACCAGCCGCGCATTTCATCGGCAAAGTTGTTTTCGTAGCAGACGGCCGCCACAAGCGGCTGCCCCGCCGCCCTCACGGGCGCTGCGGGAATGGCGCCGCGCTGCTGGTCCGCCATCGGGATCCCCAGCGCCTCCACGAACCAGCGAAAGCCGAAGGGCACGAATTCCCCGAAGGGCACCAGATGCCGCTTCGCGTAGACGGGCGCGAACGAACCGTCGGCGCCGGCGAGCCAAAGCGAATTGAAGAACTGACGAGGCGCAGGCTCGTTAAACGCGTTGAAGACTACATCCGCTTCCATCTTCTGCGCCACGCGCTGCGGCAGTAGCGCCATGGACGCGGGAAGCCGCCCCAAAGGCGCCGCATAAACGCTCTCAGGCCAGACGATGAGATCAAGCCGGCTGCCCAAAGGGCTCGCAAGCGACATCGCCTCCACGCGCTCCAGCCGCTCCATTTGATTCCCCAGCGTCATGGAAAGCGCCACCGGCAGATCGGGCTGCACCAGACGCACGTCCATCCGGCTCCCCGGCTGCGACCACGTGACGGGCTCCAGCGCCACGGCGCCCAGGGCCGCCCCGCCCGCCGCAATCGCGGCCGCCGTCTTGAGATACACGTTCTCCATGCGGGCCGCGGACGCGGCCGCCGCCCCGGCAATGAAGAGTCCGGCAAGCGCCACCGCGTGCACGCCGCCCGCGGGCGCCCACGCCGCCAGAATCGTGGTGTCAAAGGCGTAGCCCGTCGTGAGCCACCCGAAGCCCAGCCCGTCCGTGCGGACGACTTCCGCAAGAACCCAGCCCGCCGGCAACAGCAGCGCCGCCGCGGCGCCCGACGAAAACCGAAGCGCCCTCGCTATCGCCGCCGGCACCGCATAGGTGAGGGCCAGAACCGCCGCCATCACCAGCACGCCGCCCGCTGCGAGCGTGTCGCCCACGCCGCCGTAGACCGCCATCGCGCGGTGCGTCCACGAAAGCCCGCAGGCAAAGTAAGCGACGCCCCAGAGCCAGCCCAAGAGCGCCGCCTCCTTCACGGAGTCGCTTTTTTCAATGACGTAGAAAACCAGCGCCGCCGCGGCCGCCGTCACAAACCACAGCCCCGTCGGCGCAAATCCAAGCGTCGCAGCAAGACCGGAAGCGACCGCAGCCGCCGCGCGGCATGCGAATCCCCGGCGCCCCGCCGCCATGAAAAAGTTGACCACGCGCTAGGACTCCTTTTTGTCCGCAGCAGCGCCCTGCGCCGCCACCACCTTTTCGACGAGAAAGAGCGTCGCCTGGCGCTCGTCTCCTTTCATGACGCGGAAGCGGAAGCCTTCGATCTCAATCGCCTCGCCCTTGTGCGGCACATGCTCAAAGCGGTCCGTGACGAGGCCGCCGATGGTCTCGCAGTAGTCGTCTTCGAGCGAACTCTCAAAGTAGCGGTTGAACTGCTCCAGTTCCGTCGCCGCCTTGATGCGCCAGTGCTCGCCGTCCACCGCCACGATGTTGTCGCCCTCGGGATTGACGCGGTCGAATTCGTCGTCAATCTCGCCCACGATCTGCTCGATCACGTCTTCAATCGTGATGAGGCCGGAAATGGAGCCGAACTCGTCAATGACGAGCGCGAGGTGGTTGCGGCTTGCGCGAAAGTCCTTCAAGAGGATGCGCACGGGCTGCGTCTCCGGCACAAAGCGCGCCGGACGCAGATGCGAAGCGATGTCGTACTTGGGATCAATGAGAAGACGCAGCAGGTCTTTGGCGTGAAGGATGCCCTTCACGACGTCCAGATCGCCGTCCACCACCGGAAAGCGCGAATGGCCGCGGGCGATGAGCTTGGAAAGCCACACCTCCCGCTTTTCCGAGAGGTCCACCGCCTCAATCTGAGCGCGCGGCACCATGAGGTCCGCCGCGCAAAGCTCGGACACTTCCAGCGCCCCCTCGATCATCTGGTAGACGTCCGGCGCGATGAGATCCGACTCCTTCGCTTCCTTCAGCGTCTCCATCAGCTCTTCGCGATTCTCGGGCTTGTCGTGAAACGCCGTCCGAAGGCGCTTCAAAAAGCCGTGTTCGTGACTGTGGTCTTTATGGTCTTCTTCTGTCATAGGTGCGGTTCAAGCCGGCTCCCGCAAAAAAGAATCTTCAGGCCTAGCGGGCGCCGGCAGTCAAAAAGGCGGACGGATTCTGCGCCGTCCGCATGACGAGGTCATGACGCTTGAGTTTAATGACCTTTCGCCTGGTCGCTGTAGGGATCGGCAAACCCGAGGCCGGCGAGGATCTTCGTCTCCTCCTTTTCCATCGCCTCAGCTTCTTCATCCGTGAGATGGTCCCAGCCCTGCGCGTGCAGCACCGAGTGGATGAGCATGTGCGCGAGGTGCTCCCTAAAGCTCTTCGCCTGCTCGCGGGCCTCCCGCTCGATCACCGCCGTGGCGATGACGATGTCGGCCTGCGCCACCGGAGCGTGGCTGTAGTCAAACGTGAGGACGTTCGTCGCGTAGTCCTTCTTGCGGTAGCTGCGGTTGAGCTCGCGCCCTTCCTCGTCGCCCACGAAGCGCACGGCGCCCTCAAAGGGCACGCAGCTCGCCGCCTCGATCCACTGCGTCATCTCGGCGCGCGTGGGAAGGCGCTTTCTGGCGCCGTCCGTGCGCTCAAACGTCACCGTCGCCTTCTTGCCGGCCTTTTTCGCCATGACTCTCAAGCCTCCGAACTCAATTTTTCCGCCGCGGCCTTCGCCGCCTCGCGCTCGGCCTTGTCCCGAGCCTTCTCTCGCGCTTCATAGACGTCGTAGGCGCGAACGATGGCGCCCACGAGCGGGTGGCGCACCACGTCTTCACTCGTGAAGTGCACCATGGCAATGCCGCGAACGTCGGCGAGCACCTTCTCGGCATGCGCCAGACCGCTTCGCACGCCGCGCGGCAAGTCGACCTGCGTCACGTCGCCCGTGATGACGGCGCGCGTTCCGAAGCCGATGCGCGTCAGAAGCATCTTCATCTGCTCCACAGTCGTGTTCTGCGCCTCGTCGAGGATGACGAACGCGTTGTTGAGCGTCCGGCCTCGCATGTACGCCAGCGGCGCGATCTCGATCACCTGCTTTTCAATGAGGCGCTGGGTCTTTTCAAACCCAAAAAGATCAAAGAGCGCGTCGTAGAGCGGCCGCAGATAGGGATCCACCTTCTGCGCGAGATCCCCCGGCAGAAAGCCCAGGCGCTCGCCCGCCTCAATCGCAGGGCGCGTGAGCACGATGCGCTCCACCGCGTCGCGCTCAAAGGCGTCGACAGCCGCCGCCACCGCGAGGTAGGTCTTGCCCGTGCCCGCCGGACCGATCCCGAACGTCACGTCCGTCTCCATCAGCGCCTTCAAGTAGCGCTTCTGGTTGGGCGTGCGAGGCTTCAAGCCCGATCGACGGGTCTTGAGCACCACGCCGTCCGTGTCCTCGGTCTCCCCGCCGCGCTCTTCGGCGATCACCATCATCTGCACGTCGTTCACGGTGAGGTCGTCTCCGGCCTGCACGCGCTGCGCGGCGCGGCGAATGACGGCCGCCGCCTTCTCGGCGTTGGCGCCCGAGAAACGGAAATGGCTGCCGCGGCGAATCACCTGAACGGAAAAGGCGTTCTCCACCTGACGAAGATTCTCGTCCAACGCCCCCACGAGCGTCTGCAGTTCGTTCGGGGTGAGATCGGCGGAAAACACCTGAGAATTGTCGGCCGCTGCCATTACTTCGTCTCCAGAACGCCGCCCAGCGTGTGCGGGAAGACGTCCGTGATGCGCAGGTTGACCATCCGGCCGATGAGATCATCGGATCCCTTGAAGTTCACCACGCGGTTGTTGTCCGTGCGGGCGGCGAGAACGCCTTCGCCGCGGCGGGCCTCGCCCGTCACGAGGCAGCGCTCGACGCGGCCCAGCATGGCGCGGGAGAGCTCGTCCGCCTTCGCATTGTTCACGGCCTGCAGGTGCTGCAGACGCTTCAACTTCACTTCCTGCGGCGTGTCGTCCGGAAGGTCCGCCGCGGGCGTGCCGGGGCGCTTTGAATACACAAAGGAGAAGCTCGCGTCAAAGCCCACTTCGTCAATGAGGCGCATCGTTTCGTTGAAGTCCTCCTCGGTTTCGCCCGGAAAGCCCACGATGAAGTCCGTCGCCACCGCGATGTCAGGCCGCACGGCGCGCAGCTTGGCGATGCGGTCGAGGTACCAGTCGTGCGTGTAGCCGCGCTTCATGGCGGCGAGAATGCGGTCCGAACCGCTCTGCACCGGCAGATGCACGTGATTCGCGAGCTTCGGCAGCCGGCCGTAAGCTTCAATCAGTCGGTCGGAGAATTCCGTCGGATGGCTCGTCGTGTAGCGGATGCGCTCGATGCCTTCGATTTCGCTCACATATTCCAACAACAGCGCGAAGTCCACTTCAGCGCCGTCAGCGCCCTTGCCGCGGTAGGCGTTCACGTTCTGCCCCAGGAGCGTGATTTCCTTCACGCCCTGCTCGGCGAGGATGGAGCACTCCACGAGAACGTCCATCAGCGGACGGCTCATCTCTTCGCCGCGGGTGTAGGGCACGATGCAGTAGGTGCAGTACTTGCTGCAGCCTTCCATCACGGAAACGAAGGCGGTCGGCCCCTCCACGCGGGGCTCGGGCAGGCAGTCAAACTTTTCAATCTGCGGGAAGGTGATGTCCACCTGCGGCTTGCCCGTCTTCACTCGCGTCTCGAGAAGCTTCGGGAGGCGGTGCAGGGTCTGCGGTCCGAACACCACGTCCACCCAGGGAGCGCGGCGAAGAATGTTCTCGCCCTCCTGGCTCGCGACGCAGCCGCCGACGGCGATCATCATGCCGGGGCGGTTCTTCTTCATTTCGCGGATGCGGCCGAGGTCGGAGAAAGTCTTCTCCTGCGCCTTCTCTCGAATCGAGCAGGTGATGATCACCACGAGGTCGGCGTTTTCAGGCTCGGGAATGCGTTCGTACCCTTCAACGCGCATGAGGTCGATGATGCGCGCGGAGTCGTAGTCGTTCATCTGGCAGCCAAAGCTGCGCAGGTAGATTTTTTTTGTATCGGCTGACACGGTTTTTATCCGGTGGCTGTTAAGGAAAGGGGCGGATTCTACTGGAATTTTCAGGCTGCTTCCGACTGCTCACCGCGCTGGCCGTCATCCCTGGCACGCTCGGTGCCTACTGATTTCGTTCGACTTTTCCATATCTCTCATCGCCAGCCGATCATTTTGATAGAATTTTCAGACTAATCAATCGGTTTTCCACCATCATGTCGAACACAGAAGACAGCGAATTGCTTCCAAGCAAGTCCAAAAACGTCGCATACATGGGAGCCGCGCCCGCCCAAAGCGAAACGTTTCTGAAGCCCCTCATCGCCTTCGCCAACGGAGACGGCGGCCAGCTTGTGTTCGGCATTGAGGACGGCACGCACAGAATCATCGGCTTGAAGAACGAAATTCTCTTCAAGACCATGGACACCATCTCCAGCGCCATTGCCGACAACTGCGAGCCGCATCTCAGCCCAACCCTCTGGCTAAAAGACTTCGGCGACGACAAGACGATCCTCATTGTCTCCGTCCCTCGGGGTGAACAAAAGCCCTACTACCTGAAGTCCAAGGGCCTCATCGAGGGCACTTACTGTCGCGTCAACGGAGCCACGCATCTCGTCGATAATAGCCAGCTCAAGGAGCTCATCCTCGAAGGCAGCCGCCAGAGCTACGACCAGCAACTCTGCACCTATCTGGAAGTAGCGGAAGACGGCATTGAGTCGCTTTGCGAAAGTCTCTACCAGAAGGCGCTGAAGAACACGCTGGACGAGACGGCCAAAAAGGCGCTTCGCCGCCC
>CAVJUB010000014.1:0-33605 GCA_963652545.1 Hallella faecis
AGTACGGCAAGGAGCTGGGCCACGACTGGTACAGCCCGGTGACGTCCCTCACCCGCTATGAAGCGGACAAGGACTCCGTGATGGTCTACTCGGCCACGCCCCAGATGCAGCTCGTAGCGGGCAAAGCCGTGGGCGCCCCCTCGCCCTACCTCATGGAATTCCCATGGGGCGCGAAGGACCCCGCGGTCGAAATCCGCATCAACGGCTCCATGGGCTATCAGGCGATGCCCTTCCGCGTGAAGGACGCGTTTGAGCACTCGACGAAGTAGTCCCCTCTCGCCTTTCTTTCTCTCTTTGCCCCGACGGCCCCGCGCCGCCGGGGCGTTTTGTTCGCCGCAGTAAAATGGCCGAGTTGTTTTTCAGCCCTCAACCAGAGCGCCATGACCTCCAACCTTGTCACCCCCGAAGAAATCCGCGCCCGGCTACGCCAAATCGAGCGCAAGGAGCGCGTGAAGATCCTCTACGCCTGCGAGTCCGGCTCGCGATGCTGGGGCTTTGCGTCCCCCGATTCCGACTACGACGTGCGCTTCATTTACGTGCGGCCGCTGGACGACTATCTCTCGATCACCGAGCGCCGCGACGTGATCGAAGATCCGATGGACGACAACTGGGACGCGAGCGGCTGGGACCTCAAAAAAACGCTGAAGCTGCTCCTGCACGGCAACAGCTCGCTCTTTGAGTGGCTGCGGTCGCCCATCGTCTACGACGAGGCGCCGGGCTTTCGTGAAAGCTTCTTGCAGCTTTACGCCGCCTCGGTTCCGCCTGAAAAACTCGTCATCGGCTGGCGCGCCATGGCGCTTCGAAACGTCAACGCCTACCTCACGGAGACGCCCGTTCGCACGAAGAAGTACCTCTATGCGCTGAGGCCGCTTCTAGCCGCCGAGTGGCTCGAATGCGAGAAGACGCTGCCGCCCGTCGCCTTTGACGACCTCGTCGCCTGGGCCGCGGAGCGCCGTCCGAAGCTTGCCGCCGAGATGCGAACGCTCGTCGCCCAAAAGAAGGCGGGCCTCAAAAACGAACGCGGCCCGCGGCTTCCCGAAGCCGACGCCTACCTCAAAGCGCAGCTTGCGCGTCCGCCAATCGTTCCGGCCCCCATGACGGGCGGCATCGACGCCGTCAATCGGTTCTTCGCCCGCATCGTCCGTACGGCTGACGCCGGCTTTCCGGCGCCTGCCGCTCGCTAGAATCACGCCATCACTTTGTTTTTCCGAGGCTTGAGATGCAGTTTCTGCTCGTTGATGACCATGCGCTCATCGTCACGGCGCTCAAGGCGCTGCTCACGTCGAAGTTTCCTGACGCCGTCATTCACACCGGCGCCTGCGCCGACGACGCGCGCCGGCTCGCGAAGGACTACGGCAGCGACACCGACCTGATGATTCTCGACCTGAACCTGCCGGGCACGACGACGGCGACAAGTCTTCTGGAGGAGCTCGTCACCGCAGAAAACGCCATGAAGATTCTCGTCCTCTCGGGCGTCGTGGATCAGCGGAACATTCTCAAGGTGCTGCAGCTCGGAGCCGCGGGGTTCGTGCCCAAGACATTGGATGCCGGCATGCTCACGGCGGCGATTGACTTCGTGCTGAAGGGCGGCGTCTACATCCCCTCGAAGCTTCTCACCTCGAGCCAGCAGGCGGGCATCGTCACCGAAGCGGAAACCGAGACGCCCGCGAGCGACGTCCACCTCACGGACCGCCAGAAGGACGTTTTGGAATGCCTTGCGCGGGGACTCCCCATCAAGCGCATCTGCCGCGAGCTCAACTTGTCCGAAGGCACGGTGAAGACCCACGTCTCCGCGATCTACCGCGCCTTCGGCGCCACGAACCGCACCGAAGCCCTCATCGCCGCCCGCAAGGCGTTTTATCTCAGCTGACCTTCGGCGATTGCCTGCCGCAGCGCGGACGCGAGCGTCTCGGGCGTCGCGGGCTTTTGCAGAATCACCGGCATCGCCTGCCCCGTGTTGTCAGGGTTGAGGCAGAGGTCGCGGTAGTGGGCGCGGATTTCCTCTTCGCTCACAGCCGTCAAGAGCACGCAGGGCACGCGCCGGCCGCAGGCCTTTCGAAGCGTAAAGATCACGTCCAGTCCCGTGGGCTTGCCGATCCCCAGGTTGTAGTCCGACACGAAGGCCGTCAATTCGCCCGCCGACTCTTTTTCGGCGAGCCGGTGCAGGAACTCGTCGTCCGCCTCCCCCGCTTCAATCACGTCCGCCCGCCAGCTGCGCATCATGGCCGCCACCGCCTCGCGCACGATGGCGTTGTCTTCCAAAAAGCCCACCGTGCCGCGAATGTCGAGCATCGTGGAAAGGGGCAGCCCCGTCCACGCCGCCTTTTCCTTCGTCTCCACTTCTTCAAAGGAAAGGAGGAAGACGCTTCCCCGGCCCACGCGCGACTTCACGTCCACCGGAATGGACAAGCGGGCCGCCAAGGCGCGCACGATGGAAAGCCCGAGGCCGAATCCTTCTTCGGCCCCCGAAGCGCTGCTGCCGCGGAAAAACGAATCAAAGATTTTGTCGCGATCCTCGGGCCGGATGCCCGCGCCCTGGTCATACACCCCGATCACCAGGCGCCCCTTGCGGCGCTTCGCGGCGAGGATGATTTTTGAAGCGGGCTTCGAGCTGTAGCGAATGGCGTTGCTGATCAAATTGCGGAGGATGCGCGAAAAGAGCTTCTCATCCGTGCTGATCACGGCGTCCAGGGGACGCGTCTGAAAGAGAAAGCCCTTTGCGGCCGCCACCGGCGCAAATTCCTGCGCAAGGCTCGCAAAGAGCTGCGGAATGCCGACGTTTTCAATCTTGACGTCGACGTTGCCGGTTTCGATGCGGCTCACTTCGAGAATCTGCTCGACGAGCTCGGAAATGTTGTGCGCGGTTTTGGCGAGCTGATCAATCGTCTCGCGGTCTTCGGGCCGCGCCTTCGCCTGCAGAATCTGCAGATAGATCCCCATCGCCTGCAGGGGCTGGCGCAGGTCATGGTTGGCGCCCGCAAAAAAGCGCGCTCGCCGTTCGCTCGCGGCCGCCGTCGCCCGCCGCTCGCTTTCCGCGAGCGACTTCTCCGCCCGCAGCCGCTGCACGAGGCGCTGGTTCTGGCTGTCCTTCAGGATGGCGTTCGTGAGAATGCCGTTGAAGCGCCGGCCGCAAAAAAGGATGTAGACCACAAGCCCCAGGAGGATGAGGCTCACCGTGGCGTCGCCGATGCCATAGAAGGCGGCGAGCACGATGACGAGCGGCCCGATCGCCGTCAGCGCAAAAAGCGTCAGGGCCGGCAGCCACCCGGCAAAGGCCGGCCAGGAAATGAAGACCACCGCCGTTACGACGGTAAGAAGCACCAGCTGGTCAATTTCCGTCACCCGCCCCGGCAGGAGCGCAATCGCCCCCACGCCCCACACGAGGCCCGTCATCAGGGTGAGAAGCATCCAGCGGCGTATCCATTGACGCAGCCGCCCCTGCCGCTCGGCATCCGCCAGAAACTGCCGGCGGTAGCGGGTCCAGGGCACGAGGCTCACGGCGACAAAAAGAAACCATACGGCCGGCACGACGCCTGAGGTGTAGTGCCGGAAGGTGATCGCGAGAAGCACCGCCCCCACGATCTGCGTCACAAAGAAAACGGGCTGCAGCCGCAGGGACTGCGCGACGAGCTCCGACAAAATATGGCCCGACCCCGGCGCCTGCGCAAAACCGAGCAGCATCTTGATGTTTTCCCAGCAGCGAGCGAGCATGAGCCCTCCTCCCAGTCAATGCCACCAGAGATCAGCGGGCGGCGCCTCGCGCCAGGGCGTGGCAGCCGGCGCAGCGCACCCCGACGCCGTCACATGAAGTCCCGCTTCGTCCACGACGACATGCGAAGCCACCCCCACCGGAAGCGTCACCGTATCAAGCCGGTGCCCGAAGGGAAGCCCCGTCACCACCGGCACTTTCGCCTCTTTTTCAATCCACGCGAAGGCGTCTTCCAGCGCAAAGCGCCCGGCGCCCGCCCCGGCGGTCTTGTCCGCCCCCGTGAAGCTCCCCGCCAGAATCGCCTGCTGCCGCGCGAGCACGCCGGCTTGCAAGAGCTGCAGCAAGAGCCGCTCCACGCGCCACGCGGGCTCGCCCACGTCTTCCACAAAGAGAATGCCGCCCTCCATCCGTGGAAAGTAGGGCGTCCCGAGCAAGCTCACGAGCACCGTCAAATTGCCGCCCCAGAAAAGGCCGTCCGCCGCGAGCCGCTGAGTCGTCGCCAGGGGCAGATGCCATTCAAAGTCAGGCGACGACAGGGCGCTCTGAAACGCGGCGTCCCGCGCGGCGTTCTTTTCTGAAAACATCCGCGCCACGGGCCCCTGCCACGAGGGGCGCCCAGCCTTGGCAAAGAGCGCGAGATTGAAGGCCGTCAAGTCCGAAAGCCCCACAAAGGCGGCGTAGCTTTCAGAGAGCGCCTCCCAATTCATGAGCGGCAGCAGACGCGCGGTGCCGTAGCCGCCTCGCATCGCGAGAACGAGGTCCGTCTCGGGATCAGCAAAAGCCGCCTGCAACCCCGCGGCGCGCGCCGCGTCGTCCCCGGCGAAGCGGTGCGACATCGCTCTCAAGTTCGCCGCCTCCTTCACGCGCCAGCCGCGCGAAGCGAGCGCCTCGACCGTCCGGTCAATGAGCGCCGCGTCCACCGCAGAGAAATCCTCCCCCGTCGTGAGCTGCCGCGCCGGCGCCGTCAGGGTGACCACCGGATCCCGCACCGTCGCTTCATTCATCGTCCGCTCCTCGCCGCCGTCCGAGTCCGCCGGGCGACGAAAAAGTTCTTCAAGAGCGTCGAGCAAGCGCAGGCTTCCACGCCCTTTGTCACCGCCGGACGCGTCGTCATGTTCGTTGCTTCAATGACGTTCACGGTGCTTGCCACCGCTCCGCGCTCGGGATCGTCCGCCCCCCAGACGATGCGTCCCACGCGCGCGTGCGCCGCGGACGCCGCGCACATGGCGCAGGGCTCGAGCGTCACGTAGAGCACAGCCCCCGTGAGACGCTCGCTCCCCAGCACCGCCGCCGCCTTGCGAATGGCGAGCACTTCAGCGTGCGCCGTGGGGTCCTTCAATTCGCGCACGCGGTTGCCCGCGCGCGCCACGATGTTGCCTTCCAGCGCCACCACAGCGCCCACGGGCACCTCGCCGCGCTCGGCGGCTCGGCGCGCCTCCTCAATCGCCTCCTGCATGATGAGGCGGTCTTCGGCGTCGTTCACCACGGGGCCGGGCCGAGTGTTCACCGCGCGGTTCTTTTCCTGCAGCTTTTCGCGCCGCGCGGTTCGCTCCGCGGCCTCCGCCGCGAGAAGTTCGGAGAGCCTCGCCGTGAAAACGTCAAACGCATCGGCGCGATAAGGCGGAAGCCGCATTTGCACCTGCACGCGGCCGTCGGTGATGGAGATGACGCCGCAGCCCGCCATCATGTCCGTGAGAGCTGCGGCATCCGCCGCAAGCCACCCGCCGAACTTCAACAAAAAGGACGCCAGCCGCCGCTTGAAGTTGACGAGCCCCGCCCGATTGTCCACAGCGTTCGCGGCCGCCAAGAGCGCCCCGCGAAAAAGGGCGTCCAGCCGGTCGGGGCTTTTCGCGAGCGACGCGAGCGGAATCTTCTTCATCCGCGAGAGCCGCAGCCACGCCTGCGCGAGCGGCTCCGTGTCGCTCACGTCTGGGGAAGCACTTGCTTCCGGCGCTGGCCGCTCCGCCATCAGGCGCGGCCCTCGTTCGCGGCCGCGCGGCCGACGGCGCGGCGCAGGTCGTCGGACACGACGCCGATCGTGCCCGAGAGCTTGATTTCGCTCTTCGAGTACGGAATCTCAATGCCTTCGGCGTCAAAGCGCTTCAGCACTTCGCGGAAGATGGCGGACTTCAAGCCCGCGACCCCGAGCTGCGGATCGTTCACCCAGAAGCAGCCCATGAGCTCGACGCCGCTGTCGCCGAACTCCTTGATGACGCACCACGGCGCGGGCGTCTGCAGCACGCGCTTTTGCGCCTTCATCACCTCAAGGAAGATCGCGAGCGCCCGGTCCACGTCCCCTTCGTAGCTCACGGAGATGTTGAGGTAGCTCGCGGCGTCCGCGTCCGACCCCGTGAAGTTCTTCACGCTCGTCGTAACGAAGGTTTCGTTCGGGACCACCAGCTCTTCGCCCGCGGTGTTGCGAATGACGGAGTAGCGGGTGTTGATCTCCCGGATGACGCCCGTGAAGGCGCCGACCTGCACCATGTCGCCCAAGTTGACCGAGCGGTCCAGCAGAATGATGAAGCCCGAGATGTAGTTCGAAGCGATCTTCTGCAAGCCAAAGCCCAGGCCCACGCCCAAGGCGCCGCTGAAGACCGAGAGCACCGTGAGGTCCACGCCCGCAAAGGAGAGCGCAAAGAGCACGGCAAAGAAGTAAAAAACGAAGCGCAGGATGCGCGAGAAGACGACGCGCAGGTTCACGGCCATCGCCTTGTGGCTCATGAGCCCGGCTTCGGTGACGTCCGCAAGCCAGTTGGCGACGATGAGGGAAAGCACCACCGTGAAGAGCCCCACGAGCCCCGCCCACAAGGTCACCTTGCCGTTGCCGATCGGGAGCATCACGGACTGCAGGAACTTCACCGCCTCGGGCAGAATCCCCACAAGCTGCAGGATGGCGAGCACCCAGAAAATGACCTTGATGCCGCGAAGCACGGTGCGCGTCAGCTTGCCGCGCAGCATGCCCGACAACAGCTCCAGGCACACGACGATCATCGCCCACGCAAAGAACACGGAGTAGGCCATGCGCGCCAGGAGCGGATTGTTCGTCGGAATGAAGGACGCCACCTGCAGAAGCTGCACGAGCAGCGCGAGCACGAGGCCGGAGACGAGCGAAAACGCCACGCCGTCGCAGATCTTCATCACAAAGTTCAAGAAGTGCTGCACGATGACCGAGTGGTCGCGATCGATTCGCTCGCTCCAGACGGGCGCCCGGCGGTTGAGCCACAAGGAGACCGCGAGGCCCGCGGCCGCGGCGAGGACGATCGCCGCGATCTGCCAAACAAAGGCTTCGGTGCCGGTCGTCGCCATGTGCTCGCGCACGAGCGCCACGAACTGCCGGAAGCCTTCAAAGCTTCCCAATTGGGCGGCTTCAGTGGCGGGGGCCGCGGTCGCCGCGGCGGCTGCAGTTGCTGCTGTCATTCTTTTGCTCTAATTTTTTTCGTTGAAAGGTCAGAGGGCGGCCGTCACGATCGCCGCGACGTCCTCCTTGGTGATCTTGCGGAAGTGTCCGAGCGGGCCGCGCCGCGTGGCGAGCGCCGCGATGTCCTCCACGGGCAGGTCGGAAATGCCCAGTTCGGAGAACCGGACCGGCAGATGCATCTTCTGCTCAAAGACCGTGAACTTCGCGATGGCGAGCTCGATGAAGGCCTCTTCGCCGATCGAATCCAGGTCGGCCGTGACGCCCATCACGTTCTTCGCAAAGCGCACGAAGCGCGCGGGGTTGGCGGTCCACACAAAGCGCATCCACGCGGGCGTCACCACCGCGAGGCCGCAGCCGTGCGTCACCTCGTGGTTCCAGCCGCTCACGGCGTGCTCGATCCCGTGGCAGGCCCAGTCCTCCTCCAGCCCCAGGCCGTAAAAGCCGTTGTGCGCAAAGGTGCCCGCGAGCCCCACTTCGCTCCAGGCGGCATAGTCCTTCGGGTCGTCCATCAGCTTGAGGCCGCTCGCCATGATCGTGCGCAGCGCCGCCTCCGCCTCCGCCGTCACGAATTCGGCGTCTTCGGTGTTCGTGAAGTAGCGCTCCATGATGTGGCTCATCATGTCGATCACGCCGGCGCTGATCTGCTTTTGCGGCAGCGTGAAGAAAAGCTCGGGGTTGATGAAGGCTGCCTTCGGACGGATGCAGGGGCCGCCCGAGCCCAGCTTCTCCTCGCCCTGCGTGATCACGACGCGGATGCTCGACTCCGACCCCGCGGCCGGGATCGTAAGCACGGCAAGCACCGGCAGCGCCTTCTCCATCTTCGCCTTGCCGGTGAAGAAGTCCCAGAAGTCCCCTTCGTAGAGCGCGCCCGCCGCCGCGGCCTTCGCGGTGTCAATGACGCTGCCGCCGCCCACGGCGACGAGAAGGGACGCCCCCTCTTCCTTCACCTTCTCAATGACGGTGCGCACGAATTCCGCCGACGGATTGGGCGTCACGCCCCCGAGGCTCGCGACGGCAAGGCCCGCGTCCGCGAGGCTTTTCTCCACGCGCTCCAAGAGGCCGCTCTTCACCGCAGAGCCCCCGCCGTAGACGACGAGCGCCTTTTTCTTTTCGTCCGCCCAGCGGGACGCGACCGCTCCCACGCTCTCCTCGGCCCCGCGGCCGAAGACGAGCTCCGTCGGATTGCAGTAAGTAAAGTTGTTCATTTGCGTTTTCTCCAGGAGGCCGCCTTCTTGGCGCAGCCTCCGTCTGTCATTCAGTCGTTTTTGAAATCCGTTTCACCGTCGGCGGCCTTCGCCGCAGCCGCCCCTCGCGCGAGGTTGATCCGGGAGAGGACGACAAGCGCCGCCGCAAAAAAGAGGCCCAGCACCAGAATCGCCACGCGCTGATTGTTGCCCGTCACCCAGCTCACGGCGCCGTAAGTGATGGGGCCCACCACCGCCGAGAGCCAGAGCGCCATGTTCCAGAGGCCGAAAAATTCCGCTCGCCGCTTCTCCGGCGCCAGGATGCCGATCATGGCGCGGCCCGCGGACTGGCTCGAGCCCATCGCAAGGCCTGCCAAATTGGCGGCGATCCAGAACATCCACTCGTTCACGGCCGCGGCGGCCAAAACCACCATCGCGATCCAGACGACGAGCGTGAGCGCCAGAGCCAGCTTGTGCCCCAGCCAGTCCTGCGCATAGCCAAAGAAGAACGCCCCCGCAGCCGCCGTGATGTTCACGAGAAGCACCAGAATCAGCGTCTGCGTCACCGTAAAGCCCATCACCGCCTCGGCGTACACGGCCGCCAGCGCAATCACCGTCGCGATGCCGCACTGGTAGAGAAAGCCCGTCACCGTGAGAAGCCCGAAGTCTCGGAAGGCCGGGAGCACCTTCACCGCGGCCGCCGCTTCTGAAAATGCTTCAAAAAAGCCGTGCTTTTCGCCCTGCACCGCAGGCTGCGCCTCGCTGCGCTCCTTCACCCAGGCAAAAAACGGCACCGCGGTCACGGCAAAGACGAGCGCCGTCACCGGCCCCGTCGCGGGCACCATGTCGCTGTCAGAGAGCCCGAAGGCGCGCCCCGCCGCAAAGAGCGCGAGGCAGAGCGCGAGCGTCACGAGCCCGCCGCCGTACCCCAGGGACCAGCCCCAGCCCGACACGCGCCCCAGCGCCTCTTTTTTCGCCAGTTCCGGCAGAAACGCCGAATTGAGCGATTCGCCGATGGAGTAGCCGATGTTGCTCAAAATGACGAGCGAGGCCGCCAGGAGCACCGAGCCCTCGCGGCAGAAGACGAGCGCCGCGGTCGCGAGAATGCACGCCGCCGTCGCCAGAAAGCACCAGCGCTTCTTGTCGCCGCGGCGATCCGCCGCGCGCCCGATGCCGGGCATGGCGATGAGGCAGACGAGGTTGCTCGCCGCCACCACGGACGTCCACAAAAAGGTCGCCCAGTCGGCGTTGCCGCAGACGACGCTCACGAAGTAAGCGTTGAAGACCGCGGTGAGCACCACCGTGCTGTAGCCGGAATTCGCGGCGTCAAAAAGGGCCCAGCCCCAGACTTCCCGCGGCGCCACCCCGTCCTTCAGGGCGCTTTTTTCAAAGAAGGCCATGATGCTCCCGCTACTGCAGCGTCTCCGCGGGCGCTCCGGTCAAAAGCCGCGCCCAGCGATTGATGAAGGCGGCGCCCATGGGCGTCTTCTCCGCCCCCGCCACCGAAAAGCCGCCCTGCGCAAAGTCCTGCAGAAAGGCGTAGAGCTCCGTCATGAAGACCGCAGCCGCGGCGTACACCACATCCTCGGGATCGTCCGGCACAGCGCCTGTCACGGTGCGGATTTCGGAAGAGAGCATGTCCGCCAAATAGGCGCCCAGACCGTTGGGATTCCAGTCTTCGCCCGAGGCAAAGTGCGCATTGCCGCCCGCAAAGGTCGTGCCCAGCCAGTCCGCGAGCTTCGCGTCCGCCGCCTGCAGCTCTTCGGGCGACATCTCGCCCGCGGCCGTGGCTTCGCTTCGCATCGCCGTGTTCTTCACGGCTTGAGAAAGCAGATCGCCCACCACTTCAATGCTCACGAGGCTCGGGAGCTGCTCAGCTTTCGAAGAAAAGTCGCCGCAGCAGCGGCCCCGGCAGGAAGGACAAGTCATGCGGCCTCCGTCTTGTCGCAGGCCTCGGGATGCACCATGAAGAGCTGCGTCCATTTGACGCAAAGGTCGTGCACGCGACGCCCGCCCGCTTCGGCTTCATCGTCGCTTCGGTCGTGCTCGTCGGAAAGCAGCGCCGTGATTTCGCGCTGCAGCTTGAGCGACGCGTAAAAGACGGCGGCCGAGGGCTCGCTCAAGAAGAGCTCGCGATTCTCCTCATCCATCGTCTGGATTTCGTCTTCAAAAACGCCCTTGAGGTAGCGGCCGATCGCGTCGCCGTTCCAGCCCGGCGCGGGCGCAAAGAATTCCGGCAGCCGCCCGCAGAGGATGGCGGCGAGCTTTCCCGCCATGTCGGTGTGCGCCTGCGCGGCGGCTCGCGCATCCATTTCGCCCGATATCAGCTGCTCCATGATGCCCGCCTGCTCCTCCACGCACGAAAAGCAGAGAGAGTAGAGCGTGCCGGGATCTGCGAGATCCTGCACGGGGCGCGGCTTCTTTTCCTGATTCGGTTCCTGAGACTTTTCTTCGGTCATTTTGCGCTGTCCTTACTTTGCAATCGCTTGGGGAGCGTCCTTCACGCCGCCCATGATCTTCATCGCGCTCGCGACGAGCGTGCTCATGTCGCCCAGATTGGCGGGGACCACGAGCGTGCTCCCGGTCTTCGCGATCTGCCCGAAGGCCTCCACGTACTTCTCCGCCACCTGCAGATTGACGGCATTCATGCCGCCCGGCGCCGTCGTCGCCTCCGCGACGCGCTGCAGGGCTTCCGCGGTCGCCTTCGCCATCGCGAGCGTCGCCGCCGCCTGGCCTTCGGCCTGGTTGATCGCCGCCTGCTTTTCGCCTTCGGACTTCGCGATCGCCGCTTCCTTTTCACCGGTGGCGAGGTTGATCTGCTCCATCTTCTTGCCTTCGGAGGCCGCCACCACCGCGCGCTTTTCGCGCTCGGCGGTGATCTGCTGCTGCATCGCCTGCAGAATCACCGCGGGCGGCGTCAAGTCCTTGATTTCGTAGCGAAGCACCTTCACGCCCCAGTTCAAGGCCGCTTCATCAATCGCGGAGACCACGGTCTTGTTGATGAGGTCGCGCTCTTCAAAGGTCTTGTCCAATTCCATGCGGCCCACGACGCTTCGCAGCGTTGTCTGCGCGAGCTGCGTGATGGCGATGATGTAGTTGCTCGTGCCGTAGCTCGCGCGCTGCGGGTCCGTCACCTGAAAAAAGAGCACGCCGTCCACGGAGAGCTGCGTGTTGTCCTTCGTGATGCAGACCTGGCTCGGAGTGTCAAGCGGCACTTCCTTCAGGCTGTGGCGATAGGCGACGCGGTCCACGAACGGAATGATGAAGTTGAGTCCGGGATTCAAGACGCTGTGAAACTTCCCCAGACGCTCCACCACCCAGGCGTTCTGCTGCGGCACCACCTTGATGCACTGCGTCACGAACGCCACGGCAAGCACCGCGAGCACGACGGAAAAAACAAGAAAGCTGGACATGACGTTGGCCTTTCCTTAATTGATGTTGAATGAGTTACACGGGCTTCACCACGAGCCGCGCGCCGTCAACGCGCACGATGGCGGCGGGCCCCGTCGAGAGCGCTGCGCCCGCTTCGGGCACAGCCTTCCAGTGGCTGCCGCGATAGAGGACGTCCGCCGTGCCGTCAGGCGCTACGGCCTTGATTCCAACGCGCTGCCCCACGTCAGGGTTCTGCAGGCGGCTGCTTTCGTCGGCCTCTTGAGGGCGGCGCAGCCGATGCACGACGAGGCACCCTGCCACCGCAAGCACGGCGGCCGCTGCGATCTGCCACGCGGCCGCGAGTCCCGTCCCCGCCGCGAGCGCCCCCGCGAGACACGCGAGCCCCAGTACGAGAAGGTAGAAGGTCCCGGTGAGAATTTCGGCGCCCCCGAGAATGAGGCCCGCCACCAGCCAGACCCAGACGGCTGAAATTTCCATGTCGCCCCTCCTTAGTGGCCGCCCGAGGGCTCTTCCTCTTCGTCCTCGCCTTCGTAGCGCTCGTAAATGGCGCTCGCAAGGCTCTCCGCAACGGCCTCGCGGTCATTGAAGACGTTCTCAAGCCCTTCCTTCTTCAGCTCCTCGGCCTGACCGCTGTCCTTGGCGCGCACCATCACCTCGATGTCGGGGTTCAGCTGCTTGGCCATGTCCACGATCTTCGGCAAATTCAGCGAGTCGCTCGCCGCGATGACGAGAAGCAGCGCCGACGCAATGTGCGCCTGCACGAGCACCATCGGATCCGACGGATCGCCCTGAATCACGGCGCGGTTTTCCTTTCTCAATTCCTGCGCCATTTCAGGCGTGGAGACAATGCTCACGAAGGGGATGTCTTTGGCGATGAGCTTTTCCATCAGCATTCCGGACACCACGCCCTCGCCCACCAGAATGACCTGCCCCGCGAGGAGCTTGCGGGGCGTCTGCTGCGGCAGCACCGACAGGGGATCCACCGCCATCGCCGCGCGCCGCGCCCACGCAAAGTGCTGCGTCATCAGCCGGCGCACGGGCTTCGTGCCCGCAAAAACGAGGGGGTTCAGCGCAATTGAAATGATGGAGGCGGCGACGAGCATCGACATCACCGACGCGTCCATCAGCTTCAGGCTGATCGCCTGGCTCGCCAGAATGAAGGTGAATTCACCGATCTGCGCCAGAGCAGCGCCGACGCTCAGCGTCGTGTGCAGCGGGTAGCCCATGAAGTGCACGAGAATGAAGACGCAGATCGACTTGCCGAACAGAATGATGCCCAGCACCGTGAGAACGCCCAGCGGCTCGTCCACGAGAATGTGCCAGTCGAGCATCATCCCGACGCCCACGAAAAAGAGCACGGAGAAGGCGTCCTGCAGCGGCAGCGAATTCACCACCGCGCGGTGCGCGTAGCGGCTCTCGCGCATCACCATGCCGGCAAAGAAGGCCCCCAGGGCAAAGCTCACGTGAAAAACGACCGCCGCGCCGTACGCAATGCCGATCGCGCCCGCCAAAAGCGAGAGCGTGAAGAGCTCGCGGCTTCCGGTCTTTGCGACCTGCATCAGCGCCCACGGAATGAAGCGCTGCCCCACGAGAAGCATCACCGCCACAAAGGCCGCCACCTGCAGCACCGTCATCAGCACGGACCACGCGACCGAGCTCCAGGAGAAGGCCGCCTCGCCGCTGAAAACTTGGGCAAAAGGCGGCAGCAGCACGAGGATGAGCACGCAGGCGATGTCTTCCACCACGAGCCACCCCACGGAAATCTGGCCGTCAATCGTGTTCAGGGTGCCCTGCAATTCCAGCGCCTTCAGTAGCACCACGGTCGACGCGCAGGACAAGCACAGGCCGAACACGACGGCTGACGGAATCGAAAACGACCAGAATTCATGCGCCATCCAGGCGCCCAGCACCGTAGCAGAGAGCATCTGCAGCACCGCCCCCGGCACGGCGATCTTCTTCACCCGCAGTAGGTCTGCGATGGAAAAGTGCAGGCCCACCCCGAACATCAGGAGCATGACGCCCACTTCCATCAGTTCGCTTGCGACCTCCATGTCCGCGACCGGGCCCCACGTGCTTTTGCCGCACATGATGCCCGCCACCAGGTAGCCCACCAGAGCAGGCATTCGGATTCGTTCAGCGAGGTAGCCGAAGACAAGCGCCAGCGCAAACGCAAGCGCCAGCGTGGAGATAAGCGGCATGGAGTGTTCCATAAGCGGCAGCGATACAAAAGACGGAACAAAAGGAAGGCCTTGCGGCTCACTTTGACTGTAGCAGAAATCCCCTCGGGCGAGAGGCGCTTTCGCCGCGCATTGTAGGAATTTTTCACCCGCGGCCGACGCTCAAAGCGTGAAAATTTTTTGCAGCCGCTGCCAGGCCGCCGCAGGGTAGAAAAAACCGCCCGGCATCTCGAGGACGACGGACGGTCTTTTCACTTCAGAATGAACGGACTAGCCGTTTTCCGAATGGTCGCGCAGGCGCTCCTGGAATTCCTGGCTGCGCAGGCGGCGGATGGCGGCGCTTTCGATCTGGCGCACGCGCTCGCGCGTGAGGCCCATGGCCTGGCCCACTTCTTCCAGGGTGTGGTCATGGTTCGTGCCGATGCCGTAGCGCAGGCGCAGCACCTGCGCTTCGCGCGGCTGCAGCTCGCCCAGGCAGCGCTGGATTTCGCCTTCCATCGCGGTCTTCAGGAAGCGGACCTGCGGATCGTCCGTCTCCTCGCCCTTCACGAAGTCGATGCGGCGCGCGTCTTCGTCGTCGCCGATCGGCGCATCGATCGACTCCACGCCGCGCATGGCCTGGATGAGGATCTGCACCTTCGCCAAGGGGACCTGGGAGAGCTTCGAGAGCTCCGCATCCGACGGATTGCGCCCCGTCTCCTGCAGAATCTTCTGGCGCACGCGGCGGATCTTGTTGTAGGACTCCGTCATGTGCACCGGGATGCGGATGGTGTTGCCGTAGTCGGCGACGGCGCGCGTCACGGACTGGCGCACCCACCACGTGGCGTAGGTCGAAAACTTGTAGCCGCGGCGGTACTCGAACTTGTCCACGGCCTTCATGAGGCCGAGGTTGCCTTCCTGAATGAGGTCGGTCATCGCGAGGCCGCGGTTCACGTAGCCCTTCGCAATCGAAATCACGAGGCGGAGGTTCGCTTCGATCATCTTCGCCTTGGCGTTCGCGAGGTTCGTCTGCGCGAGCTTGATCTGACGCGAGAGGTCGCGCTGGTCGTGAAGCGACAGCAATGCCGACTTCTCAGCTTCCGCAAGTTCGTCCTGCAGGTGGTTGATGAGGTTGCGGTTCACCTTGACGCGGATCGCGTAGGGCGCGCCCGACTCGATGATCTCCTCAATCCACGCCTTGTCCATGCAGCGCTCGTTCATGCTCTTCAAGAAGAGGTCCACGGGCATGCCGCTGCGCTCGACCATCACGCCGCGCAGGCGGCGCAGGATGTCGTTCACCTTGTCGGTGTGGGTGGAGATGAGGTCCGCAAGATGCATCACCTCCTTCACGGCAAAGCGCACGGGCGCCAGCGCCGCGGCGATGTGCGCGCGGGCGGCGGCGTACTGCTTTTCCTTTCCCTTCACGCCGAAGGTCTTTTGAATGACGCCGAGCTCCTTGTCGCAGTCCGCGAAGAGAGCGATCGCGCGCTCCTTCATTTCGTCCAACTGCTCGCTCGTCATGGCCGCGGCGCCGATGTCGGTCTGAACCGCATTCTTCGCGTCTTCGCCGTCATCGCCCATGTCAGCCATGTCCTGCGCGTCCGTGAAGCCGTCGATCACCTGGTCAATCGCGGAGTCGTCGCTCTTCAAGAGTTCCGTTTGCTTCACGAGCTCAGCCACCGCCATCGGGTGCTGAATCACAGCCGAGAGAAGCTTCCCGGTGTACTGCTCAATCGACTTCGCGACTTCGATTTCGCCCGCGCGAGTGAGCAGCTTGTGGGCGCCCACGCCGCGCAGGTACGCGCGCAGCGGGTCCTTCGAGAGGCCGGCGCTTTCTTCCGGGGTGAGCATGGCGGCGGCATCTTCTTCGCTGATGTCTTCGTCGTCGCCCACCGGCTCGTTCATGATGATGTCTTCTTCGCTCGGCGCGGTTTCAAACACCTGAATGCCAAGGCGGCCGAGCTGGTCGGTGAGTTCGGAAAGCGCCTCCTCCGTGCGGATCGCGTTGTCGGGGAGCTTGTCGTTGATTTCCGCAATCGTGACCCAGCCGCGCTGGCGGCCCATGCGCACGAGGGCGCTGTAGCCGTTCCCAGAGCCCGCGCCTTCCTCTTCCTCGCCTTCCACCGGCGCCGTCACGACGCCGCCTTCGGCCTTCTCCACGGAATCCGCGAACTTCTCCAGGTCAAGCGCCTCGAGGTCTTCATCTTCCGCATCGTCGTCGGCTTCAGGCACCGCGTCTTCGTCAAAAGGCGCGTCTTCGTCCTCTTCGTCAAGCTCCGCGTCCGTCTTCTTGCGGCTCTTCTTGCCCGCCGTCTTCGCGGGCTTCACCGCCTTGGCGGCCTTGGGCGCCTTCGCCGCGGACTTCGCCTTCTTCGCAGGCTTCTTTTCTTCCTCGGCAGCTTCTTCGGCCTTTTCCTCAGGCGCTTCGACGCCGGCCTTCGCAGCCTTCTTCGTCGTCTTCACAGCCGCCTTCTTCGCCGCGGGCTTCTTCTCTTCCGCGACTTCAGCGGGCGCCGCTTCCGCGGGCTTCGCGACCGCTTTCTTCGCCGCCTTCTTCACGGGCTTCTTTTCGTCCGCCGCTTCCGCAGCGGGCTCAGCCTTGATTTCTGCCTTTTCCGCCTTCTTGGCAGCCGGCTTCTTCACGGCCTTCGCGGGCTTCTCGTCTTTTTCAGCCTTCGAGGGCTTTTCCGCCGCTTCCGCCTTTTCGACCTTCACGGACTTCACCGCCTTCTCGGTCTTTTCAGCAGTCTTCTTTACCTTGGCCGTCTTCTTCGCCGTCTTCGCGCCAGCTTCATCCGTCACCACGATGTCGTTTTCAACGTGCAGGCTCGGATTCTTCGCGAGCCACTCCATGATGGAATCGCCCGCGCCAGCCTTCGACTTCTTCGTTTCTTTCTTCGCCATGATCAAGTATCGTGAGTGTTTTTTCGTGCTTTCCGAGAGACGCGTCGACAGAGACGCCGAAAAGCGGCTTCTTTATCTCAAAGAAACCGCCGCAGATGGTCAGACTGTCAGTGCAATGCCCTCTTCACGCCGCTAATGTTTGTGCCGGGCGTCCGAAAGACCGGACGCCGTCATGCCGGATGCTGTTTCTCCCCGCCGCAGCAAAAACGCGTTTGCCGTCCCTGCCGGGAGCCTCCATGCCGCGTCACTCGTTTAAGGCCAAGGGCTGAACCTCGGTGCCCGCGCATTCCGGGGGCACGCTTTCGGTGATGGTGATCGCGACATCTGTTCTGTCGGCGCCCCGCCTCCGACGGCTTTCGCTCGTCTCCTGGGCGTGTTTTCTCCGGTGTCAAACGCGGGCGCCAAAAGTTCTTTAATTGTCCCACAAACGACACGCCATCTTGCCGCGATATTTTACGATTTATTGATTTGCGTCAATAAAGATCAAAGCGCCGTCATGCCAGAGGTTCGATCAAACTGTTCCGCCGACTCCTTCATCGACTGCGTGATCGCCTTCAGGCGCGCGGAATACTTCGTGTAGCGCGCGAGATCTGGGTTGGGCGACGTGACGATTTCATTCATCGCCTGCTTCAAGCGCTCGATCTCGAGCTTGGCGAGCGCCATGTGGATTTCCTGCCGCGCCGCCGGAAGCGGCGTCTCCACCAGCATCTCCTCTGCGAGCAACGCGCGGTAGTGCGCCGCGTAGGGGCTCTCCGCGAGCATCTCCATCAGCATCTGCGGCTTTTCCACGGGGTGCGCCTCGTCCGCCGTCGCCGTGCGCCAGACTTCCACAATCTGCTGCGCCACCGGATCGGTCGCATCCGTGAATTCTTCCGCCAGGCGCGGACCGAATTCAATCGCCAGCGCCGGGTAGCTCACGAGGTACCGCAGCAGTTTCTCTCGCGGGTCCTTCACGCCGATGCGAGGCTCCACGGGCGGCGCCGCCCGGCGCCCGGCCTTCCAGTCGCCGGGACGTCGCTTCCAGTCGGGGCGCCCCGTGATGAGGCGGGCGGCCGGCGCGGCGGGCATCGCGGGCTTAGCCTCCACAATGCCGAAAACCTGCGCGAGCTCATCCGCCGTCATGCGGGCGTACATCGCCAAATCCGCGAGAAGCTGCTGGCGCAGCAAGGGCGCGCTGCGCATCGAGACAACGAGCGGCTTTGCCTCCGCGAGGAACTGGCTGCGCCCCTCGCCCGTCGAAAGGTCCTTCCCCTCGGAAACCGACTTCACAAAGAACTGCGTGAGGGGCAGACTCTTTTCAAGCTCCGCTTCAAACGCGGACGCCCCTTTTTCCTTGATGAGGCTGTCGGGATCGTGCTCGGGCGGCAGCACCACGAAGCGAATCTCGTGGCCGTCCCCCACCGCGGGGAGCGCCGCCTCCATCGCGCGGCGCAGCGCGTGCTGTCCCGCCGAGTCGCCGTCAAAGCTGAAGTAGATCTTGTCCACGGACTTGAGGAGCTTTCGCACGTGGTCGCTCGTGATCGACGTGCCGAGCGCCGCCACCGCTTCCTGAAAGCCCGCCTGCGAGAGTTGGATCACGTCCATGTAGCCCTCGCAGACGATGGCGCGGTCCTTCGCGCGAATCGCCTGCCACGCCTCGTAAAGGCCGTAGATCTCCAGCCCCTTGTGGTAAATCGCGGTTTCCGGACTGTTGAGGTACTTGGGCTGCTCGTCCCCGTTCATCGTGCGGGCGCCAAAGCCGATCACGAGCCCCCGCGGGTTGCGGATGGGATACATGATGCGGCCGCGGAAGCGATCGTAGCGGCTCCCCTTTTCCTTATTGACGATGACAAGGCCGCAGCCGTTCTCCTCCTCCATCTCCGGGTCGTTGTAGTGCTCGCCGAAGACGCTTTCCAGACTCTGCCACGCGTCGGGCGAGTAGCCCAGAGAAAACCGCGCCGCGGTTTCACCCGTGATGCCGCGCCCCTTCAGGTAGTCCTGCGCGCGCTGGTTCGTCTTGAGCGCGTTCTTGTAGAAGTCGCAGGCCATCTGCATGCGGTCGGTGAGCGTTTTGGCGCGGGCATGACGCTCCGCCGCCATCGGCTCTTCGGGCACCTGCATGCCCACGCTTTCCGCGAGACGCCGAATCGCTTCGGGGTAGGAAAGCCCCTCATACTGCATCACAAACCCGATGGCGCTCCCCGAGGCGCCGCAGCCGAAGCACTTGTAGAACTGCTTTTGCGGGTTCACCGAGAAAGAAGCCGTCTTCTCGTTGTGAAAAGGACAGCACGCCATGAAGTTCTTCCCCGTCTTCTTCAAAGGCACGACTTTGTTGACGAGTTCAACCAGGTCAACGCGATTGAGCAGCTCTTGAATAAAAGACTGAGGAATCATGGCGCGGAGTTCGTGAAACGGAGAAAAGAAAAGCGGCGATCGGAAACACCCGGTTCGCCGCCTGCGCGAATAATACGCGGATCGATTACGCCGTGAGCGCGGCCTTCACAAGCGCGCTCACCTTGCCCATGTCGGCGCGGCCGGCGCACTTCGCCTTCACGACGCCCATCACCTTGCCCATGCCCGCCATGCCGGCGGCGCCGGTGGCCTTCACGGCCTCGGCGACGATCGCCTTGATCTCGTCTTCCGACATCTGCTGCGGCAGGTACTTGTTCATGACGTCAATCTCGAACTGCTCCTTCGCCGCGAGGTCGTCGCGGCCCGCGGCGTGATACTGCTCGACGGAGTCACGGCGCTGCTTCACGAGCTTGCCGATGACGCCGATCACGAGGTCGTCCGTAGGCTCCACGCGCTCGTCCACTTCCTTCTGCTTCACCGCAGCGAGCAGGAGGCGAATGGCCGACAGGGACGCCGTGTCATGCGCCTTCATGGCGGTCTTCATGTCCGCCGTGATCTGTTCCTTCAAAGTCATCTTGTTGGTCCCAAAAACGGAATTCTCTAAAAACGAAAGCGGCCGCCCAGAAATCCGAGCCGCCGCCTTCAGGTCAGCTTCGTGCAAATGCACTCAGCCGATCAATGCTTGCTGCAAAAAGCGATCAATAGAGCTTCTTGGGCAGCATCATGCTGCGAAGACGCTTGTAGTGACGCTTGATGGCAGCTGCCTTCTTGCGCTTACGTTCAGCCGTGGGCTTCTCGTAAAACTCACGAGCGCGAAGCTCGGTGAGCAGGCCGGACTTTTCGATAGTGCGCTTGAAGCGACGAAGCGCAACCTCAAACGGTTCGTTTTCCTTAACGCGAATGGTAGGCATTGATAAGCACCTAATCCTTTGCTTGTAGATGGTTTATTTCTGCATCGAGTCGTGCATCCTTACCCAAGGACGCATATCATCCTCAAACGCAGAATTTGAAGCGGCTATTTTTGCATAAAAATGCGCTAAAGTAAATAGCCTCGAAGCAAAAACTGCTTTTTCTTCAGTCCGCCCCATGGAACACGTCCTGCTGCACAGCTGCTGCGCGCCCTGCTCAGCCGCCGTCATTGAATGGATGCTCGCCAACGACATCCGCCCCACGGTCTATTACTACAACCCGAACATCTACCCGCGCGAGGAATATGAGAAGCGCAAGGGGGAGCTCACACGCTACTGCCGCGCCCTCGACATTGCCGTCATTGACGGCGACTGGGAGCACGACGTCTGGCGCAACGCCGTTCGCGGGCTGGAGCTTGAACCCGAGCGCGGCAAGCGCTGCCAGGCGTGCTTCAACCTGCGTCTTGCCGCGGCTGCCAAGAAATGCCACGAACTCGGCCTCAAGCGATTCACCACCACCCTCGCCTCAAGCCGATGGAAAGACCTGAAGCAAGTGGACGCCGCAGGCTTTGCCGCGGCCGCTCTCTTTGACGACGTGGAATACTGGGACAAGAACTGGCGCAAGGGCGGCCTGCAGGATCGCCGCAATGAACTCATTCGTCTCAATCAGTTCTACAACCAGCTCTGGTGCGGCTGCGAATTTTCCATGTCAGGGCTCAAGGAGCGCGAAGAACGCGCTGCGGCCCTGGCCAAAGCTGCGGAAGAAAAGTCCAGCTGAAAGTGTTTCTTCTTTTCTTTCAGCAGCCGGACAACTTTTTGCAGGGATAGATTTGCCTTTGCCATGGATGTTCGGTATTATCCGCTCCTTCGAAGAACTGCCGATCAATAGACGGCGGACTGCTTCGACGGAGAAGTGGCCGAGTGGCTGAAGGCACGTCCCTGCTAAGGACGCATATCCGCTATATAGGGTATCGAGGGTTCGAATCCCTCCTTCTCCGCCAGGAATTCAAAGCCCGTGGGATCAACACCCACGGGCTTTTCTTTTCCCATCAGCCGCGAAACCCCGTGTTCATTGGCTTCGCAGACGTTTCAACGTATCGCCTTGTAGCATCCCGATGCGCGCAGTCGCAGATTGATGTCCAGAAAGGTACCCACAAAAGCACCCACAGAAAACTGCGGCATCACGACGAACTACTGCGCAATCATCAGTGCTTGTAGACCTTGAAATCTCTGTCAAGCCAAATGATGTTGAAAACACGCCCCGATCTGAAACCAATCATCGGCTTCTTCCCGCAGAAGCGGAACGCCAACAAATTGACGTCCGGAGTGACCACAGGCGGCACCGCTTCCAATATTGCAGAGCGATCGATCTTTTCAAAGCCAAGCCCGTGACGCCCGCTTTGCTTGATTTGTCCCCAGCTCATCTTGCTGAGAGAATGCAATTGGTCGACGAGAGCGGCCTTCTCAACCTTGTCACAGTCAGCCAGGCCATGAGCCTTGCCTGTATATTCAAACGAAAACGTCGGCGTCTGCGTGTCCGAGTCTCTGGCGGGCAAGGAGGATAGCTTCCGCAAACCTCCTTGAGCAACTGGCTTAATCCGCGGCATCGATTCGCGTGTTGAAAAAATTAAGCAACGCGTCGTGAGAAATGACTCCATTGATAGGCGTCGTTTTCCACGGAGCTTCTTCGTGAGTCATGTTGCGCAGCTTCCACGCCGAGAACTGCCCGTAAACGTCGTAAACGTTATCCAGCAAATTCTTTTCGTCAGCAGAAAATTTGTCGAAATCCACATCTTTCGGCGCGGGGATGCCGTTGGAACCATATCCCTTGTATTTGCGATAAAGGTCAACAACCACCGGCCCGTGCTGCCAGGCGACGATGGGGTCATTGAAGAGCGGTCGATGAAGCAACGCAAGCGAAAAGCCCTGGGCGTAATAAACCAGTTTTTGTAATTTCAAATTCGAGATGGCGTCGCCAGCTTCCTCGTCGATTTTGGAGAGAAAATAATTCGCCACGTCGTAGCAAGTGAGTGCCATTATTGCCTCCAACAGTTGGGTGAAAGGGCAGCGCAGGTTTCTTATGGCCACCTGCAAAACTACAGGACAGCCACGGCGCCAAAGACTTTGAGAAATTCCGATGAACGAGAGTCTTCTGCACTTTGAAGAAAAAGTCAAGTCGCCGGCGTTTTTACAAACTTCCGTATCAATTTTCTCGTTGTATTCACCGTCATTGATACGGAAGTCCCCGCAGTCCGCCCGGTTGGCGGCGCAGTAACATCCGCCGCCTGTTTTCCTTTTGCTTACTCAAGTCATCATGCCCATCGGCATCCTCTACACCCTCGGAGCCTACGTGCTCTGGGGCGCCTTTCCGCTCTACTTTCACGCGCTCGCTGACATCAGCGCCGCCGAGATCCTCGCGCACCGCATCGTCTGGTCGCTTGCGTTCGTCGCCCTGCTGCTTCTCGCAATGCGCCGCTGGGCCTGGGTGAAGGACGCCTTCTCGTCCCCCAAGGTCCTTCTCATCTTCACCTGTTCGTCCTTTCTCATCGCCGTGAACTGGGGCACCTACGTCTATGCCATCGTAAGCGGCCGCACGCTCGAAGCGAGCCTCGGCTACTTCATCAACCCACTGATGTCGATCGCCCTGGGCTCCGTCTTTCTGAAGGAGCGCCTGCGTCCGGTGCAGTACGCGGCCGTGGCGCTTGCCGCCATCGGCGTCGCCTGGATCACGTGGCAGACGGGCAATGCCCCATGGCTTGGCCTCGCGCTCGCGGGCTCCTTCGCGCTTTACGGCCTCGTGCGCAAGGTCGCGCCGCTTCCGAGCCTGGAAGGGCTGGCGCTTGAAACCGTCATTCTCACGCCCATTGCGCTGGGCTACCTCGCCTTCCTTGCCGCTGAGGGCAATCTCGCCTTCGCGTCCGCCTCGTCGGGCACGCAGTGGCTTCTCGCAGCCGCCGGCCCCATCACCTGCATTCCGCTTCTTTTGTTTGCGGGCGGCGTGCGCCGCATCCCCTACTCCGTGGTCGGCATCATCCAGTACACGAGCCCCACGATCGTCTTCTTGATCGCCACGTTCTGGTTCAAGGAGCCGTTTTCTCTCACGCTTTTCATCGGCTTCGTGATCATCTGGTGCTCCGTCGCACTCTTTGCGGGCGACTCCGTCCGGCACCTTGCCCAGCAGAAAAAGACCGCCAACGACCGAGCCGCCAAAGCCTGACGCCCGAAAGAAAAACCGCCGCAGCCCGCAAAGGCCCGGCGGTTTTTCATGCCTGAAACAGCGGCTACTTGTCCGCGCTCAGCTTCGGATCCAAGGCGTCGCGAAGCCCGTCGCCCAGGAGGTTGAAAGCGAGCACCGTGAGAAAGATCGCAATCACGGGGAAGATCACCGTATGCGGCGCCGTCACCATGTCAGAGCGCGCCTCATTCAACATCGCGCCCCATTCGGGCATCGGCGGCTGAGCGCCCAGCCCCAGGAAGGAAAGCGACGCCGCCGTGATAATCGACGCTCCGATGCGCATCGAGAGATAGACCATGATGACGGAGATCGTGCCCGGCAGAATGTGCCGCACCAGAATCACGAAGTCCGAGGCCCCGATGCTTCGCGCCGCCTCGACGTAAGTCTGCTGCTTCAAGGAGAGCACGTTGCCGCGCACCAAACGCGCGAAGGCCGGCACGGAGAAGACCGCGACGGCGGCCACCACGTTGATCATGCCGCCCCCCAGGATTGCCACGATGCCGATCGCCAGCAGAATGCCCGGAAACGCAAAGAGCACGTCGGAAATGCGCATGATGACGCGGTCCGCCCACCCTTCGTAGTAGCCTGCGATGAGGCCCAGGGCCGTGCCCACCACGGCGCCCGCCGCCACGGACACGAAGCCCGCGAGAAGCGAAATGCGGGTGCCCACGATGATGCGGCTCAGAATGTCGCGGCCCAGGGAATCCACGCCGAACCAGTGCGCCCACGAGGGCCCCTCGTTCATGCAGTCGTAGTCAAAGTAGTTTTCCGCGTCGTAGGGCACGAACGCCGGCCCGAAGACCGCGAGCACCACGAGAAAGAGAACGAACGCCGCAGCCGCCATTGCGACGGGCTGCTTCTTGAACTTGCGCCAGAATTCGCCCATCGGCGTGCGGATGTGCTCCTTGACGTCCGCGAGACGCGGATCCGCGGCTTTCAACGCTTCTGTCATGTCCGTCTCCTACTTGAAGCGAATGGTCGGATTGATCCAGCCGTAGAGGACGTCCACCACCAGATTGATCACGATGAATTCAAAAGAAAAGAGCATCACGAGCCCCTGAATCACGGGGTAGTCGCGCATGTCCACGGCGTCCACGAGCAGGCGCCCCAGCCCCGGCCAGTTGAAGACCTTCTCCACCACGATGGAGCCGCCCAGCAGGAACCCGAACTGCAGGCCCATCATGGTGACGACGGGAATCATGGCGTTTCTAAAGGCATGCTTCATGACGACGCTCGTTTCATGCACGCCCTTGGCGCGCGCCGTGCGAATGCAGTCGTCGCCCAGCACCTCCACAAAGGCGGAGCGCGTGAAGCGCGCCATCACCGCGGCGACCGCCGCCCCCAGCGTGATGGAGGGAAGAATGTAGTGCTTCCACGTGTCGGCGCCCACCGTGGGGAGCCACCCGAGCTTCACGGAGAAGATTTCCATCAGGATCATCCCGAGCGCGAAGGCCGGGAACGAAATGCCGGAGACCGCCGTCGTCATGCCGAGGCGGTCGGGCCACTTGTTGCGCCACACGGCGGAAATGATCCCGACGGTGAGACCAAAGATCACGGACCACACCATGGACCAGACCGTGAGCCAGAACGTGGGCCAGAAGCGCTCGCCGATTTCGACGCTCACCGGGCGCTTCGAGGCAAGCGACATGCCGAGGTCCCCGGTCACCGCGCCTTTCACAAAATTCGCGAACTGCTCGTACATGGGCTTGTTGAGGCCCAGCTCCTCGCGGACGAGCTCGACCGTCGCATCATCGGCTTCCGGACCCGCGGTAAGGCGCGCCGGATCGCCCGGCAGCAGATGCACAAAAAGGAACACGCACACCGCCACCAAAAGCAGCGTCGGCACCATGCCCATCACTCGTTTTATGAAATATCGCAGCATATCGGGACATCCATGCGAACGGCCGGAGCTCTTCGCCCCGGCCGCCCCTTTGGGGTCAATTACTTCTTCAGATCAATTTCGTCGTAGTCGTAGCCGGCGTCAGGCATCACGTACATGCCGGAGAGCTTCTTGCTCTTGCCGCTCACGTTCTGCTCGGTCGCCAAGAACGCCCAGGGCGCCTCGTTCCAGATGATCTTCTGCGCTTCCGTGTAGAAGGCCGTCTTCTTCGCGCGGTCCGTGGTGTTCAGGGCGTCTTTCAGCAGCTTGTCCACGCGGGCGTTGCTGTAGTAGGAGACGTTCAAGAGCTTCGGAGGCCAGGCTTCGGTCGCAAGCAGCGGACGCAGCGCCCAGTCGGCTTCACCCGTGGAGCTCGACCAGCCCATGTAGTAAATGCGCACCTTGGCGTCCTTCGGATCCTGGATGCTTTCGACCTGCGCCACGCGCTGGCCGGCTTCAAGGGCCTGCACCTTCGCCTTGATCCCCACCTGCGCGAGCTGCTGCTGCACAAACTGGATCGACTTCTGGGCGGTCGTGTGGTTGTACGCGGACCAGAGCGTCGTCTCAAAGCCGTTGGGGTAGCCCGCTTCCTTCAGAAGCTGCTTCGCCTTCGCGGGGTTGTACTCCCAGGGCCCGAGCTTCACAGCGTAGTCCACGCCCTGCGGCACGACGCCTTCGGCCGGAATGGCGTAGCCGTTGTAGGCCACCTTCATGAGCGCCTTCTTGTTGATGGCGTAGTTGATGGCCTGGCGCACCTTCACGTTGTCAAAGGGCTTCACGTTCATGTTCATCGAGAGCCAGCGGTGCACGATGGAGGGAGACGCCACCACATCGATGCCGGGCTTGCCCTCCAACATCTTCGCCTGCTCGTACGGGAGCGGGAAGCAGAAGTCCGCCTCGCCCGTCTGCAGCATGGCGGCGCGGGTGTTGTTGTCCACGACCGGAATCCACTTGATGGAATCCACCTTCGGATAGCCCGCGCGCCAGTAGTTCGGGTTCTTCTTCACCTTCATGTAGTCCGTGGGCTTCCACTCTTCAAAGATGAAGGGGCCGGTGCCCACCGGGTGGAAGGCGACTTCCTTGCTGCCCTTTTCCAAGGCCTTCGCGGAAATCATCGCCGCCGAGGGATGCGCGAGCTGGTTCACGAACGCCGAGAACGGCTCATGCAGCGTGAAGCGGACGGTGTAGTCGTCCACGACGTCGGTCTTTGCGATGTTCTTGTAGAGGCCGTAGCGCTTCAAGTGGTTCGCAGGGTTGGTGACGCGGTCGAAGTTCGCCTTCACGACGGCGGCGTTGAAGTCAGAGCCGTCATGAAACTTGACGCCCTTCTTGAGCTTCATCGTGTAGACGAGGCCGTCTTCCGACGCCGTGTAGCTTTCCGCGAGGACGTTTTTGAGCTTCATGTCCTTGTCCATGCGGAAAAGGCCTTCGTAGAAGGAGCGGACGACGTTCTGCGAGAGGGTGTCGTTGGCGTCGTAGGGATCCATCGTCGTGAAGGTGGAGGCGACCGCAATGCGGACGTCCTTCGCGGCGTACGTAGGCATGGAGGCGCCCATCAGCAAAGCGAGCGACAGAGCGCAGGCGCTCGAGGCAAAGCGAGGATTCATTTTCTTTATCTCCCTGAATGTGAAAATGAAAAATGACTGAAAAAAGGGTTACAGCATGGACTGCTCGACAAAGCGGGCGACGAAGTGTCCCGGGGACACTTCGACCAGCTCCGCGGCGGGCGGCGGATCGTCCACCGGCCGCACGGGGCTCGGCAGCTCGTCCGTCTTCAGTTCCGCCGTGCGCCGCTTGCGCGCGGGGTCCGGAATCGGCACGGAGGCCAGAAGCTTCTTCGTGTAGGGGTGCGTCGGGTGTTCGAAAATATCGCGGCGCGAGCCGATTTCGACGATCTGTCCCAGGTACATCACCGCCACGCGGTGGCTGATGCGCTCCACCACGCCCATGTCGTGCGAAATGAAGAGGTAGGAAAGACCGAGGCGCTCCTGCAGATCAAGCATGAGGTTCACGACCTGCGCGCGAATCGAAACGTCCAGCGCCGCCACGGATTCGTCGGCGACGAGGATCTTGGGATTCAAGGACAAGGCGCGGGCGATGCAGATGCGCTGGCGCTGGCCGCCGGAGAATTCATGCGGATAGCGGTTGGCGACGACAGGCGACAAGCCCACTTCTTCGAGCAAAGCAGCGACGCGCGCCGGGGCCTCTTTGGCGGTGCAGAGGCCGTGCAGCAGCATCGGCTCCGCAATCGAGTACCCCACCGTCATGCGGGGATCGAGCGACGCGTACGGATCCTGAAAGATCATCTGCAGGTCGCGCCGGCAGTCCATCAGCTCGCCCGCGGGGAGCGACGCGATGTCGCGGCCGTTGAAGATCACCTTGCCGCGATCGACGTCAAAAAGACGCAGCACCGAGCGGCCGGTCGTGGACTTGCCGCAGCCCGACTCGCCCACGATGGAGAGCGTCTCGCCGCGCCGCAGGTCAAAGCTCACGTCTTCGCAGGCGTAGACCTGGTGCGTGAGAAGGCCGAAGAAGTTCGTGCGGGCGGGGAAGCGCTTGAAAAGGTGCCGCACGCTCAAAATGACGTCGCCCGGCTCGCTCACCTTCTCGCTTTCGGGCTTCACGGCCTGCCCCGTCACGGGATCGAGCAGCTCGAAGCGCCGCGGCGCGTCGGTGCCGTTCATGGCGCCCACGCGCGGCACAGCCGCCAAAAGCGCCCTCGTATAGGGGTGCTTCGGATGCGCGAACACTTCGGCGCACGGCCCCTCCTCCACGATCTTCCCGTAGCGCATGACGCAGACGCGGTCAGCGACTTCAGCGACGACGCCCATGTCGTGGGTGATGAAGAGCACGCCCGTCTCGGACTTCGCCTGCAGCTTGCGGATGAGCGCCAGAATCTGCGCCTGCACCGTGACGTCAAGCGCGGTCGTAGGCTCGTCCGCAATAAGTAGCTTCGGCCGGCACGCCAAAGCCATGGCGATCATCACGCGCTGGCGCATGCCGCCTGAGAGCTGATGCGGAAACCGCGCCGCCACGGACTCGGGATCCGGAATGCGCACGAGGTTCAGAAGCCGCACCACTTCCTTGCGGATCTGGCGGTCGGAAAGCTTGCGGTGAAGCTTCAGGCTCTCCGCAATCTGGTCCCCCACCGTGAAGACGGGGTTCAAGGACGTCATCGGCTCCTGAAAGATCATCGCCATGTCGGCGCCCCGCATGGCGCGAAGCTCCGCAGGCGTCGATCGGGTGAGGTCGTGGACCTTGCCCGCCCGGTCGGTGAGCTGGATCGAGCCGCCGGCGATGCGTCCGCCGCCGTGCTCGACGAGCCTCATCACGGAAAGCGACGTCACGGACTTGCCGGAGCCCGACTCGCCCACGAGCGCCACCGTCTCCCCGGCGTGCACCGTGAGTGAAATCCCGTCAACGGCCGTCACCCAGCCGTCCTCCGTCTTGAACTTCACCGTGAGGTCGTTCACCGCCAGAACGGCAGGCGCCGCTTCGAGGGGAGCGGCCGTAGTTTTGTTGTCTGTCATTTGCAGCATCCGAATCTCTGGTGCCATTCAGATCGCAAAACTCGTGCCAGAAGCGAAATCCCCCGAAAATTGAAGACGTCCCCCGACGTCCCGCCGCCCGTCTTGCGCCGCGGAGCTGCACCAAGACGGCGCCTGCCCTAAATTGGCGCAGAGGAAGCGCACCAAAAGAGCGCCCGCCGCAGACATGAAAAAAGCCGGAAGCTCCTCACCTCCGGCCTTGGGCGGCGTCTTTCAAGAAAAGACGGCTCAGTGCTCGAGCACGAACATGTCTTCGATGCGTCCGGAATCATCCACGCGCACCGCGTAGCGCTGATGGTGCGACTGGTTGATGATCCAGCGGTCGAGCTCGGCCTGCACGCGGCGCACGTCGGCGTTCAGCTGCTCGAAGTAGTCGTCGTGGAGCTTTGCGAGCTCGCGCGCATGCTGGGAGACGGCGCCCGCCAGCTGAATCTCCGCCTCGTTCATCGTGCGGGACTCGCGCTTCAAGGCTTCGTCCGCCAGATGCTGCGCCTTTTCGAGCACGGGCGTCACGTCCGGGAAGGCCGTGATGTCCTTCTCGATTTCGGTCGCGCCATGGAGCTCGTGCGCGAGCGTGTCGCCGCCCATCACGCGCAGGATGGAGAGAACGCGGCGCACGCGCACGATGACTTCGCGCACGGCGATGCACGCCGTCACGTACTGCAGCGAATGGTCCGTGTCTTCGAGCGTGCGCATGAGCGCCGTGCGGTCGGCGATGTCGGCGTCGATGCGCGCGGCCGAAGCGTTCACCACGGTTTCGAGCGCGTCGATTCTCGCCGTGCGCTCGGTGGCAGGCCCCGTCTCCGCGCCGATGCGCGAGAAGTCGTCCGCGAGCTCCTTCAATTCATCGTAGCGAAGCTGCCAGTTGCGGGCGGCCAGGGCCGACACGTACTTCATGATGCCGCCCACGTGTTGGGCGAGGACGGCGAGCTCGGCATCGAGCTCTTTCTTCAAGGGATGCTCCTTGTCCGAGGGGTTCAAGGCGCACCACAGCGCATGAACGCGCCCGGGCTGGCCCCAGGAGCTGTCGGGCATCAGCATCGGCTCGCCCATCTGCACGCCCGAAGCGTCGATCGCGCAGATCTGCAGGTCGGAGGCGACGGCGTTCGCTCTCGGGTGAAAGCCCTCGCGCAGCGCCTCTTCCAGCACGGGCGAAAAGGACACGGCGTAGATGTGGCGCTCGAAGGCGCTCCCCGGCACCCAGGCGAGCTTGTTCACGTTGGCAAAGAGGCAGTCCAGGCCCCGCGCCTCGTGAAAGCCGATGTTGAGCGACCGCCAGTACTCGCGGTCAATCTTGAAGGCGCGCTGGATGAAGACTTCCGCCACGGTGGCGTCGCCGCGCATGGCGGTGACGGCGAGCATCGTGGGGCGGCCGGGCCCCACGGCTTCAAAGTCCAAGACCGCCTGCGACTTCGCCTCCGCCCCTTTGGCGGGCGACTCGTTCGCGGTCGGGAGGCCGCTTGCGGGATCACGGTGCTCCACCGAGGGCATCGGCGGCTTCACCGTGCGACGGCGCATCATCTGCCAGACAAAGCCCGCGCCAACGACGGCGGCCGCAGCGATCGGGGCGCCGTAACTCACGATATCCTGCAAAACCATGGCTCTTTTCCTTTGGGGAGGCGCGAAGACGCAGTCGCCTCGCGCTGATGTTGTTCTGAATTTTCATTATACGGAGAACATTCCTTTTGTTCCTCCGCCTTTTTCCTCAGGCGATTGTCCTACGAAAGAATGAGTTGCGGCTTAACGCCGATTTCGCCGTCAGGCCGCCGGATTTTCCTTTGCTACAATCCGGGCGCTCAAAGAAAATCCCTTTCTTCCTCTCATTTCCCAGGAGCAACCCCTTGCCTACCATTGCGAGCGGCTTCAAGCTGGCCAACGGCGTCACCATGCCCTGCATCGGTCTCGGAACCTGGCAGGTGCCCGATGACGACGGACTCATCGCCGCCATTCACAGCGCCGTGGAAATCGGCTACCGGCACATCGACACCGCCCACATCTACGGCAACGAGCGCAGCGTGGGCGAAGCGGTGCGCACCTGCGGCGTTCCGCGCGAGAAGCTTTTCGTGACGAGCAAGCTCTGGAACACCGACCGAGGCTACACGGAGGCTCTGGACGCCTTCGAGCGCACCATGGACGTTCTTCAGATCGGCTACCTCGACCTCTTTTTGCTGCACTGGCCCTGCGCCCGGGGCGAAGCCATGACGTGGCAGAGCATCAATTCGGGCACCTGGCGCGCTCTGGAAGAAATCTATCGCCGCGGCCGCGTCCGGGCGATCGGCGTGAGCAACTTTCTCATTCATCATCTGGTGCCGCTTCTCGCGCGCGCCGAAGTGATGCCCATGGTGAACCAGCTCGAGTTTCACCCCGGCTACACGCAGCAGGCGACCGTGGACTTCTGCCGCACGCACGGCATTCAGGTCTGCGCCTGGTCGCCTATCGGGCGCGGCGCCCTCGCGCACCATCCGGTTCTCGAAGAAATCGGCCGCCGCCACGGCGTCACGGGCGCGCAGGTCGCGCTGCGCTGGTGCCTGCAGCACGGCGTCGCCGCCGTGCCCAAGTCGCTCAACCCCGAACGGCAGCGTGAAAACGCCGACCTCTTCGGCTTCACGCTCACCAAAGACGACATGAAGCGACTGGATGACCTGCCGCAGTCCTGCTACTCGGGGCTTGATCCCGACCACGTCACCTTCTGAGCAAACGCCGCCTTTGTTTTTTTGAAACAACGGCTCCCTCGGCTTCGAGCGGAGCCGTCTTCATTTTCGCCATGACCTTCCGTCCGCTTCTCACGCTCGCCGCCGCGCTTTTCATCCTGCCCGTCTCGGCGGAAACCCTCTCGGGCCGCATCATCCACGTCGCTGACGGCGACACCGTGACGCTTCTCACCGCGCAGAAGACTTCGGTGCGAGTCCGCATCGCCGGCATTGACGCTCCGGAAAAGAAGCAGGCCTGGGGCGCGCGGTCGCGGCAGGCGATGATGCGCTGCGCCTACCAAAAAAGCGCTCGCGTGGAAACGCACAAGAAGGACCGCTACGGGCGGCAGGTGGGAATTGTCACCGTAAACGGCGAAGACTGCGGCCTGACGCTGCTGAAGTCAGGCCTTGCGTGGTTCTACGCCGCCTACGAGCGGGAGCTGCCCGCCCAGAAGCGCGCCCTCTACCGGGCGGCGCAGGACAACGCCAAAAAGGGGAAGCGGGGCCTGTGGCAGGACAGCGTCCCGCAGGCCCCGTGGGAATGGCGCAAGGCGCAGAAGGCGAAGGCCTCCGCGTCCCGCCGCTCGGCTACTTGAAAAGTGACTTCAGGACCGAGCCGATGAGGCTCGAGAGCCCCTTGTTCACGGCCTTTTTGGTCTGCTCGCGCACGATGGACTTTGCGACCGACTGCACGAGCCCGTCCTTGTGGCCGCCGCGAGGGCCGGTGGAGCCGAAGATGAACTCTTCCAAGCCGCTCTTATTTTTGGCGGCCTCCTTTTCACGCTCGGCGGCCTGCCGCGCCTCCTCCTGCGCGCTTCTCACCTTCTGCACCGCCTCGTAGGCGCTTTCACGATCCACGGCCTTGTCGTAGACGCCCGCCACGAGCGACGTGCGAATGAGCTCGGCGCGCTCGGCATCCGTCACAGGCCCGATGCGGCTTCCGGGCGACGCGATCCACACGCGCTCGGTGACGCCGGGGCGGCCCTTTTCATCCAGAAAGCTCACGAGCGCCTCGCCCACGCCGAGCTCAAGAATCGTGCGCGTGATGTTGAGCTTGGGATTCGGCCGCATGGTTTCGCCCACGCTCTTCACGGCCTTCTGGTCCTTGGGCGTAAAAGCGCGCAGCGCGTGCTGCACGCGGTTGCCGAGCTGCCCCAGGATGTTGTCCGGGATGTCGATCGGGGACTGGGTGACGAAATAGACGCCCACGCCCTTTGAACGAATGAGGCGCACGACCTGCTCCACCTTTTCAGTGAGCGCCTTGGGGCAGTTGTCAAAGAGAAGATGCGCTTCATCAAAGAAGAAGACGAACTTCGGCTTCTCCAAGTCGCCCGCTTCGGGGAGCGTGTTGTAGAGGGAATTCAGAAGCCACAGGAGGAACGTCGAATAAAGCATCGGGTTCTGCATGAGCTTGTCCGCAGCAAGGATGTTCACGACGCCCTTCCCGTCCACGGTCTGCATGAGGTCAGCGATGTCCAACATCGGCTCGCCGAAGAACTTGTCGCCCCCCTGCACCTGAAGCTGCATGAGACCGCGCTGAATGGCGCCGATCGTCGCCGCGGAGACGTTGCCGTAATCGAGCTTGAACTTTGCGGCGTTTTCGCCAATGAAGGTGAGAAGCGCCTGCAGGTCCTTGAGGTCGGTGAGGTCCATGCCCTTGTCCGAGGCAAACTTGAAGGCGGCGTTGAGCACGCCGGTCTGCGTGTCGTTCAGCTTCAAAAGGGACGAGAGCAGCAGGGGGCCCATGCTCGCGATCGTGGCGCGCACGGGCGTGCCCTGTTCGCCGAAGACGTCCCAGAGCGACACGGGGCAGGCGCCCGGCACGGGCTCGGGCATGCCGTGGGATTCAAGGCGCTTTTTGAGCTTCTCCGTCATTGTCCCCGCCTGCGAAATGCCGGTGAGGTCCCCCTTCACGTCCGCCATGAAGACCGGCACGCCGATCCGCGAGAAGTTCTCCGCCATCACCTGCAGCGTCACGGTCTTGCCGGTGCCGGTGGCGCCGGTGATGCAGCCGTGGCGGTTGGCGAACGCCGGCAGAACGTACTGCGGGCGGGATCCGTCGGACGGATCGGTCTGAGCAATGAAAAGCGGTTCCACGAGCGGGCTCCCATTCGAAATAACAAGTCTGTCAATTTTCCCGCAGGCCGCCGCGCCGCGCAAGCGGGCCGGCGGCGAAAAAGAGCCGGCCCAAGGAATTTCTCCCCGGCCGGCCCGGTGCGCCACAGCAGGCGTTCCGTCACAGCGTTCAGG
>CAVJUB010000014.1:33615-34947 GCA_963652545.1 Hallella faecis
TAACAAGTCCGTCAATTTTCCCGCAGGGCGCCGCGGCGCGCAAGCGGGCCGGCTGCAAAAGAAAAGCCGGCGCAAGGAGAATGGCTCTCCGACCGGCCCGGCCGCGTCTTGCGACGCCCCGTCCATTCACTCAGGCATTGAGCCGATCGACTTGGCTTCCCGCCTTCATGAGCCGCATGCCCCAGGCGACGACGAGAAGCGTCACGCCCGTGTCCGCAAAGACCGCCATCCACATGGTGGCAAGCCCCAGCACCGCCAGCACGGCAAAGGCGGCCTTCACCAAAAGCGCAAAGGCGATGTTCTGCACCATGGTGCGGTGCGTGAGCTCCGACAAGCGCTTGAACCAGGCGATCTTCCCCACGTCGTCGTCCATGAGCGCCACGTCCGCGGCCTCAATCGCGCTGTCCGCGCCCTTCACGCCCATTGCAAAGCCGATGCGGGCGCGGGAAAGCGCCGGCGCGTCGTTGATGCCGTCGCCCACCATCGCCGTGGGCGCCTCGGCTTCGAGCTTTTCGATAACCTCGAGCTTCTGTTCCGGCAGGAGCTCCGCACGGATGTTGTCGTCTGCAAGCCCCACCCGACGCCCGATCGCCTCGGCCGCCCGGCGGTTGTCGCCCGTCAGAATCCAGGGCGTGAGGCCCGCGCGCTTCATGGCGGCCACGGCTTCCGCCGCGCCTTCCTTCAAGGTGTCCGCCACCGCGAAGACGCCGCAGACGCCGAAGAGGTCGCTCACCGCCACGGCCGTTTCACCCGCGGCATGCGCCTTTTCAAAGGCGGCCGCGACCGCGGGCGTCGCAAGCTTCTTTTCTTCGAGCCAGCGAAGGTTCGTCAGCCGCACAAGCGCCCCTGCCACGCGCCCCTCGGTGCCGCAGCCCGGAATCGCCTTGAAGCCCTTCACAAGCGACACGTCCACCGACCGCTCCTCGGCCGCCGCCGTAATGGCGCGGCTCACGGGGTGCGAGCTCATCGCCGCGAGGCTGGCCGCCAGCTTCCACACGGTCTTTTCGTCAGCGATCCCCGTGAGCGTGAGCGACTCAAAGCGCGGCTCGCCGCGGGTGACGGTGCCCGTCTTGTCCAGGCACACGTTCTTGAGATTGCGCCCCGCTTCGAGGTAGACGCCGCCCTTCACCAGAATGCCGCGCTGCGCCGCGAGCGCCAGGGCCGACACGATCGTCACCGGGGTGGAAATCACGATGGCGCAGGGGCAGGAGATGACAAGGATCACCAGGGCGCGGTACACCCACGTCATGACGTCCCCCGTCACGAGCGCTCCAATAACGCCCGCGGCGAGCGCCACTGCAAACACCGTCGGCGTGTAGCGGGCCGCAAACT
>CAVJUB010000015.1:0-34796 GCA_963652545.1 Hallella faecis
CCCTTCGGAAGATAGACCGTTGCGATGCAGTAGGGGCTGCTCTCCCGGTTATCCTCTTCAGAAATGTCAGCGCTGAGGTACTTGAAGGTCACCTTCTTGGCATACTCGAATTCGACTTGTCCCTCCAACCTTTTCGCAGGATCGGTCATCAGCCAGATCGAGTAGAACTTCTGCAACTTGTGGTAGTCAGAATTTTCGAATACGCCGTGACTCTTTTCGGACGAGATGCCTCTTGAAACGTAATACGCCTGTCGTAGGGAAAAGCTTTTTGGCTTCTTCGTCTGTGCTTCTATGTTGACGCGAAGCACTTTCCGGCCATGCTTCACAGCAAAAAGCGAATCGAACACAGTTTTGGTGCCATCGTCACAGACCTCGCAGTTTTCGCCGGCTGCATGAGAGCCAACCGCCGGATTCAGCGAGGTCACATAGGCTGACGATGAAATGTTCTTCTGAATCGCTTTCTGCGAGACTTTGCCAAATTCAACGCAACAAACCTTGATCGCCGCCGCGACGACTGGTCTCATGTGCAACAACTGCTTATGGTAGCTGTCGCCAAATTTCACATTCTTGTTCGAATCCATTCTGACAACCTTTGTTTGAGAATGGCTGAATGTTAGCTAATTTCCTTGCAAAGGAAGTAGTCCCCATCACTCCTTCCAACGCAACAAGGGGGTGTTGATGCCTGCCGTTGCTTGTGCGGCGACTTGTCAACACCCCCTTTTTGTCGTGCGGAGAATGAATCTCTACTTCGCCGCCTGCTTTTCCTTGAGGAGATCGCGGATTTCCTGCAGGAGCTGCACGTCCGCGGGAACTGGCGCGGGCTTCGCGGCTTCCGCGGCCTTTTCTTCGGCTTCCTTGTCTGCCATAAGCTTCGCGGCCTGCTCTTCAATCGTCTTCCGGACGAGCGTCACAACGCGAATGAGCCAGAAGATCACAAAGGCGAGCAGCAGGAACTGCACGACGGCCGTGAGGAACGCGCCGTAGCCCAGCACCGTCGCGCCCGCCTTCGTGAGCGCTTCGTACGTGTAGGGGCCGGTGTAGTTTTCAACAGGCTTCAGCACGAAGAAGAGGTTCGTGAAGTCAGGCTTTCCGACGAAGAAGCCGAGGATGGGATTGATGACGTCCTTCACCATCGAGGAGACGATGTTCGAAAACGCCGCCCCGATGATCACGGCGACCGCCAGATCCATGACATTGCCGCGGGAGATGAATGCCTGAAAGTCTTTAAGAAAGCCCTTCATTTGGTGATTTCCTTTGCTGTGATTGATTATTTTTTATCGATGCGATGCCGGTTGATGCACTGGGCCGCCGCTCGCCGGATCGCACGACTCGAGACGGTGGCCCCGGAAACGGTGTCCACATCCGCCGACTGAGCGGCGAGAATGCGGCGGGGGAGGATTTTAATGGCACGGGCCGCGATGCCGGCGGTTTCGTTCTGCTTCACAACGCGAACCTGGGTGATCGCCTCAGCCGTGAAGGTCACTTCCACCTTCACAGGGCCCCGCCCCGTGCGCGTCGAGCCGGTGCAGACGCCGGGCTCAAAAAGGGCGGCCGAAGCCGCCCCGGCGGCGAGGAGCCCCGCCGCGAAAATGAGACGCTTCACTTCGCTGCAGGCTCCGCCTTGTCCGCCGCGGGCTTCTCCGCCTTCGCGGCTTCGGGCTTCGCTTCCGTCTTCGCAGGCGTCTTCAGCACTGTGTCGGGCGCGGGCTTTTCGCTCTTCTTCATCTTCCCGTCCTTGGTGAGCTTCGTCACCAGCACCTGGTCGATGCGGTTCGCGTCCACGTCCATCACTTCAAAGCGATAGCCCTTGTAGACGATGAAGTCGGTGCGCTTCGGGATGCGGCGCAGGCCGTACATGATGAAGCCCGCGAGCGTCTCGTAGGGACGGTCCTCGGTGGGGATGTCGATGTCCAGCGTGTAGGCGACGTCAATCGTGGGCGTGGAGCCGTCCACAAGCCAGCTGTTGTCATCGCGCTTCATGATCTGAGACTCTTCAGGCGTCACGACGAGGTCGCTCATCACGGTGCTCATCACGTCGTCCAGCGTCACGATGCCCACGACGATGGCGTACTCGTTCAAAATCACCGCAAAGTCCGTGCTCGTCTTCTGGAAGAACTTCAGGATCTCCGCCAACGTGAGCGTGTCGGGCACGAACTGCACCGGGTGCACGAAGGTGGAGTCCTTCAAGGACATGGTCTGTCCGTCGATCACGCGGCGCAGCACCTCTTTGCTGGAAATCACGCCCGTGATGTGGTCCAGATCCTCGCGGCAGACGAGGTAGCGGCTGTGCGCGGCGCTTGCGAGCTGCCGGCGGATGTCTTCGTCGCTCTCCGTTTCCAGAAAGAACACGATCGACTCGCGGGGCGTCATCGCCGTCGTGATGTAGCGGTTTTCGAGGTCAAACACATTTTCAATGACGGAGAGCTCCGCGGGGGCGATGATGCCCGCCGCCGCGCCCGCGCCGACGCTCGCAAGAATGTCGTCGCTCGTGATGCGGTCCTTGCGCTCGGCGCTGCCGCCCAGAAGGCGGATGAGGCAAGAGCTGCACCAGTCCAGAATCGTCACGAGCGGCCCGAACGCCTTGATGAGGAAAGCCATGACGCCCACGCAGTTCATGGCGATCTTTTCCGGGTTCGTGAACGTCAGGCGCTTCGGGATGAGGTCCGCGAAGATTACAAAGGACACCGTCACCGAGAAGAAGGCGACGAAGAAGGCGCAGCTCTGGGCGTAGTTTTCCGGCATGAAAAGAAGAAAGAGCTTTTCAAAGTAGGGCGAAAACGTCTTGTCGCCCACGACGCCGCCCAGAATGGCGACGGCGTTCAGCCCCAGCTGAATCACGGAAAAGAAGGAGCCCGGCTTCTCCTGCATGTCCATCACGCGCTTCGCGCGTGCGTCGCCCTTGTCCAAGGCGATCTGCAGCCGCGAACGGCGGCTCGCCGCCAAGGCGATTTCGGCAAAAGAGAAGAAAGCGCTGATGAGGATCAAGAGCGCGAGATAGGCAATTTTGAGAAAGAGGTCTTCCATGCAAACGGACTCCATTGTTAGCCCGTCATTTTAGCATGTCGCTCTTGTCCTTTAGAAGATGAGCTAAGGAAAATCGCCTGTTTTTCAATCGCTAAAGGCACCACGGCCGTGCATTGACGAGCCGCTTGCACCGTTTCCAGGCACCCGGCCGCGGCTTCACGGCCCGCCATAGCAGCCGGCTATCGCCGTGGAAGATCCTCGCCGCCTCTTCCGATCGATCACCGGCCGTTTTTCCTCAGGCGCTTACGCCTTCGACGAATCGCGATGACTATGGCGCATCGTCTTTTCGAGCGTGAGCAAGAGCTTCTCAATTTCGATGGGCTTTGCGCAATGCGCATTCATGCCGGCGGCAAGCGCCTCCTCCACGTCCTCCGCGAACGCGTTGGCGGTCATGGCGATGACGGGAAGCGTCTTCGCGTAGTCCGTGCCGATCGCGCGGATGGCGCGGGCGGCGTCGTAGCCGTTCATGACCGGCATCTGAATGTCCATCAGCACGAAGTCATAGGGGTTCTCCACCGAGGCCTTCACCTTCTCAACGCCCAAGGCGCCGTTTTCGGCGGTGTCCACCGTCATGCCCTCCTCTTCGAGGATGGTGACGGCGATCTCGCGATTCAATTCATTGTCTTCCACCACAAGAGCACGGCACCCCTTGAAGATCGCCCGCCGCTCGTCCATCGCATCCTGCACCCGCGGCGACGTGCTGTCCTCGATCAAGCGATCGAGCCGCGCGCGGCAGAGCGGCTCGCCCGCGATGACCGCGCCCGCTTGACGGGCGGCCTGCGCGAGCGCCCCTTCAGGCGCGTCGGTCGTGGCGAGGATGACGAGCTCGCGGTGCCCTGACTTGAGGCGTTCAATGAGATCCGCCGCCCCGGGGCGGCACGGCAGCACGAGCGCATGCGCTCCGCTCCAGTCAATCGCGGCATCGCCCGCGTCGGTCGTCGTCTGCACCGTGACGCCCTGGGCCGCCAAAAGCGCCGCCACGCGCACAGATTCGGTCGAGCCCACCTCAGCCACGACGCGCCCCAGGCGCTTCGGAGCCGGCAATATGCCGTCGCCCGCCAGGGGAAGCGGCAGCGTCACCGTAAAGGTCGAGCCCTTCTCGGGCGCGGTGTCGATCGTGATCTCGCCTCCGAACATCTCCGTCAAGTTCTTCACGATCGTCATGCCAAGGCCCGTGCCCGTGGCCTTCGTGGATGTCATCGTGTTGTCAGCGCGCTCGAAGGCGTCGAAAATCTTCGCCTTGAATTCGTCCGTCATGCCGATGCCGGTGTCGCGGCAGACGAAAACGAACCGCGGCGGCTCGCCCGCGGCGCCCGCGACTTCCGAAAGCGTCATCGTCACCGTGCCGCCCGAAGGCGTGTACTTCACGGCGTTCGAAAGGATGTTGAAGTAGATCTGCCGCACCCGCAGCGAGTCGCTCACCACCCAGTCGTGCGTGAGGCCCGACAGGTCCAATGTCACCTTGAGGTTCGCCGCGATGGCGTTTGTCTTCACAAGGTCCGTGACGTCGGTGAGGAGCTCAGCGATGTCAAAAGCTTCCGTCTTCAGCGTCACCTTGCCCGACTCGATCTTTGACATGTCCAGGATGTCGTTGATCAAGCTCAGAAGATGGTGGCTCGCGAACTCAATCTTGTCCAATCCCTGCCGCGCCTTTTCCGGATCGTCGAGCACCTTCTTCGTGATCGCCGTCATGCCGATGATGGCGTTCATCGGCGTGCGGATATCGTGGCTCATGTTCGCAAGGAACAGGGTCTTCGCGCGGCTCGCCTGCTGCGCCATCTCCAGGGCCTGCGAAATCTTTCTGAGCGTCGCCTCGTCCTTCGCCTTCTCCGCATCAATGAAGCGCACGAGAAGGAGCGCCTGCTCGCTCGCGCCGAGCCGCACGAGATGCACGGAGAGCCAGTGATACAGGCCGTCGGGGAATTTCAGCCGGAATTCGATCGGATCCAACCGGCCGCCCTCGGCCAGCACCTTGCGGATGTTGGCGGGATCAAAAATCGACACGGCATGGCGATCCTCTTCGGGAACGTCCTTCATGGCGTCCGCAAAGAACGCCGCAGGCGTCTCCATCAGCGTGCGCCCGAGCAGGATGTTCTCGTCCTGCAGGTACACAGTCGTCACCGTGTCTTCGTTGAGATCCACGCGGCAGATGAGCGGATAAGACTCGGCGATGGCGGTGAGCAGGAGCTCGCGGTCCTCCTGATTCTCCGCGGCGATGCGGGCTTCGCGCTGGCGGCGGCCCGTGATGTCGCGGAAGGTGACGAGCAGCCGGTCCTCGGCCTCGGCGTCCTTTGCCTTGTCAAAGATGTAGTTCACCCAGATCGAGCGCCCCGCAAGCGTCGTCACGCGGCACTCGCCCGTGTGACGGATGCCATGCTCGGCGGTGTCCATGAGCAGAAGCTCCACTGCCGGAAAGTCCTCGGGATGCACAATTTCTTCAATCTTGATCACCCCGTTCTTGCCGGCCGCGTCCAAAATGACGCCCGCTTCAAAGTTCGCCTCCACTGTCACAAACGGGCGATCAAGCCCCAGCACCAGAAGCCCCTCGGGCACCGTGTTGAAGAGGTAGTTCGAATACGCGCTCTGCGCCTTGAGCCGCTCCATGTGGCTGCGGTTCACGTAGGCAAAGAGGCAGACCACCGCCGCAAAGATCGCCAGCGCCGCCGCGAGGAGCACGAACGTCACGGAGGCGATCTCCCGGCTTTCCGACTGCATCACCGCAAGCGGCACCTGCGCCACGATGTGCCAGTCCGTCTGCATGCGCACCGGCTGGTACACAAAGACCGTGAGCCGATGGTTCTGCGTCAAAATCGACCAGCCCGTCAACCCGCGCGAAACGGCATCCTTGAATTCCTCGGCAAGATCGCGCTCGGCGGGCTTTTCGCCCAGACCATCAAACAGGCGATGCGCCGTGCGGTTCGTCGCCGGCGAATTGCTTCGCAGGAGAATTTCGCCCTCGTCATCCACGACGTAAAGCGCGCCGCGCCCCTTGTACAAAGGGATGGAATAGTCGTCAGAAACCGCGTTGACGCTCATCTCGCGCGCCACGAACGCTTCGCGGTCGTCAAAGAGGCGCACGGTGGCGTAAACATTGAAGACGCGCTCGCCCGTCACGGTGCTGTCGTGCGGGTTGACGATGCCCATGGGCTTCAACGCCCGGCGCATCACCTCCACCGCCTCCACGTCCGCCCGCTGGTTGGCGCCCGTGTAGCGGTCGTACCAGTCGCTCGTGTAGAAGGTGAAGCCGGGGTAGCGGTTCACCATGTCAGCGGCGGCCTTGAGCTCTTCTTCGTCCCGAGCCTCCGCCACCGCGTCCGCGAGGCTTCTCAAGGTCCGGTAAGTTTCACCCAGATTCGTCTGCAGCACCTTCGCCGCCTGGCTCGTGCTCTCCGTGACGCTCGCCACCTCCTCGTTCCAGAGCTTTTCCTCGAGGTAGTTCTGATAGAACCAGGCGCCCGCAAGCAGCGTCATCGCGAGAAAGAGAATCGCCGCGCCGAGCTTCACGTCGTAATGCTTGTCCGCAGAATGCATCATGCCAGGCCTCCCGCCATGTGCCGGCGCCACAGTTCGACTTCGCTCTCAAGCATCCGTCGGCAGTCCGCTTCATCAGCGCCTTCCAAGAGGAGCTCAGACAACCGAGCGCCGATGAGACAGATAGGCGCCGAAAGGCGCGTGTCGCTCATGATGACCATGGGACGATTTTCCTTGAAATGCTGCACCACGGGAGCAATCTCCTTCAAGTGCTTCTGCGAACTCGCCGCCAGAGGCGACAGCGAGCAGATGTCTTCCACAAAGCGCTCGATGTTGTCGGGCTGCGCGAGAAAGCGGGCGAGCGCCACCGCCTCCTTCTGATGCGGCCGCCGGGCGCTCACCGCGAGCCGCGTGTCAGGCTTCATCACGAGAACCCGGCCGCTGGAAAGCGAGGGATGCGGCACCACCGTGAAGCGAAGCTCCGGAGCCAGGCGCTTCAAAAGCCGCGAGGCCGGGGCGCCCGCGAGCATAAAGGGCGACTCGCCTCGCGCAAAGAGCTTCAGATCCTCGCCGGCAGCCGCCGTTGAAATCGCCTGATGGGGATTGATCCACTCCCGCGCGACGAACTCCCGCGCGCGGCGAATGCCGGGAGCAAGCAAGTCAGAAAGCGTGCGCCGCCCGGCGTTCACCTCATCGAGCACCCGGCCGATTTCGCCCGTGCGCCAGAAGCCCGCAAGCGACACCCCCAGGATGAGCGACTTCAAAGAACTGTCGTTGTTCGCCACCACGGGCGTCACGCCGTCCGCGAGGAAAAAGCGGCACTGCGCCGACCACTCCGCCCAGTTCTGCGGCGGCTCGAGCCCCTTCGCTTCAAGAAACGCCAGATTGCAGTACAGCCCGTGCGCCGCAATCGACGTCGGAATCATGCGAATGACGCCCGTGCGGCCCCGCATCTGCTCGAGCATCAGCGGACTGTAGGCTTCGATTTCAGGCAGGCCGCTCAAGTCAAGCGTCACGCCCCGCGCATCAAAATCCTGCGCCGTGTCGTGGTCCACGAAGTAGAGGTCGTCTTCTCGTCCCGAATCAATGCGCTGCGCAAGAACACGGTAGTAGGTCCGGCCCTTCACGCCCTGGTACGACACTTTGACGCCCGGATGCATCGATTCAAAGCGTGCGATGGCCTCGTTCAGCACCCGGCTGCTGATGTTTTCGTACTTGTTCCCGAAAAAGGAAAGGCGCACGCCCTCGTCCGCCTCCGCGGGCGCGGCGTTCACCACAACCTGCGGCCCCTTCTCGCGGCAGCCCGCCAGGCCCAGCACGGCACCCGCCGCCGCGGCCGCCGCGAGCTTTCTTCGGCTCATCGTCATGCCGCGCCTCCCGCGGGCTTCACGGGCCCGGTCTTCGCCTTCTGCAGCAAGAAGAGAAAGCTCGTCGCCCGCTCCATGAGATCACGCTCGGCCCAGACGATGTAGACCACCCAGCGCTCGCCCTTCTGGTCAACGAGCGAAATGTCCGCCGCCTTCCGGGACTGCAGCGTGCGGCGGATGGCGTCCCAGTTCATAAAGCGGCGCACGGCGCTGCGGGAGGCGGCTCCAACGAAGTTCGCCTCAATCGCCGCCATCATCTGCGACGCGGGCTCCTCCCAGGAAAGAAACGCCGCCCAGTCCGCCTTCTTTTTGATCCACTCCACATCGTCCGTCTTCGGCGTCACGATGGCGACGGCGTCATAGAGCCGGCTCATGGCGTTGTCGCCCGAATAGATCGCCACCAGATCGGCGCGATGCTTGTCCGAAGAGCGCCGGCGCCCCATCACGAGAAAGCCGAAGAGCCCCGCAAACACCGCCGCCGCGGCGCCCAGCTCCGGCAGCAGCCGCGCGAGCCCCACGTGACGCGGCGCAAAAAGACAGATCTTGGAGCCTTCGCTGCGGCGCTGCCACCAGCGCCAGCTGCCGCTCTCCATCTCCTCCACCACCCCGGCGGGCGCGCCGTCCATGCGCGAAATGAGAGGATGCAGCACCGCGCTCTCGCCCACCCATTCCGGGCGCGGGCTGTCGGTGATGACGTCGTCCGTGATGACGTAGGCTTCTTCCGCGAAGAGCCCGCGCAGGTTTCGAGGCAGCACATGCCCCGTTTCCGGCGTGATGTCCTCGTAGAGCGTCACATGCCCCGAGCCGTCGAGCCGCGCCACGGTCGCCGAAAGCAGGTGTCTCGCCTCGTTCACCGCGAGACTTGCGATGACGGGATGCGCCTCGACGGCAGCGTGCGTCGGACTTTCCACGAAAAGCGACGACTTGCAGTGAAAGCCGAAGGCCATGTCCCCCTTGCTGCGCACGCAGGCCGCCGAGATGTTGAGCCGCCGGCAGAGCGTGGCAAACCCTTCCGTCGTGGGCGACATGGTCTTCATGCCTTCCGCGAGGCGGTCCGCCTTCTGCTGCAGCTCCACGAGCCGCTCCGCGGTGACGCGCACGCCCTGGAGCCGGTGCGCCGTGAGGTTCTGCTCGGTGATGGCGAGAATCGCCGCCGCCTCGCGCTCGCAGTCTTCGCCGTAGATCCGGTCTTCGACGAGCCACCCCGCCGCAAAGACGACGAAGGCCGCCGCGAGCGGCAGGAGCATGAAGTCCCACGGGAAAAAGATGAAGGAGCGGGCTTTCATCGGCACTCCCCCAGTCCCTTCACGGCGGCTTCGCCGTCTGCGCCGTAGACGCGCGCAATGCGGCAGACCGTGCCGTCGCCCAGCATGTCCTTGAGCGTTTCCGTGAGCTTCGCCGTCATTCGGGTCGGAGTGCGCTTTGCGAACGCAACGCCCAGATCCGCGTAAAGAAGCGGCGGCATCAGAAAGCGAATGGCGGTTTTGGAATGCTGCGCAAAGGTGGCGATGGCGCTTTCGTGCCCGGCGACTGCGGAGGCGTAGCCGTTCAAAGCCGCCGAGGTCGCCTGGTCAAAAGACGCGAAGCTCAAGATCCGCCGGGGCATCACGGACGCGAAGGCTTCCGATGCAAAAAGCGCCTCGGCGCGGCCTCCCGTCTGCACGGCGATCGTCTCGTCTCGCAAGTCGTGAACCGACGTCAAGTGGCTTGTCGCCCGCACGGCCGCCATCTGGCGCGTCCGAAAGTAGGGCCCCGCCCAGTCGTAGCGCTCCTCGCGCCCCGTCAGGGTGTAGCCGCCCCAGAGGCAGTCCACCTGGCCCATGGCGAGGTAGTCGTCGCGCTTTTGCCAGTCGATCAACGTGAAGATCGGGCGGCAGCCGATCCGCCGGCACGCCTCGCGTGCGATATCGACGTCGATCCCGACGAACTCCCCCGTCGGATTGCGAAAGAAAAAGGGCTCGTACTCGTCCGAGCCGATGCGCAGGTCATAGGCGCCCTGCGTCGTGGCGGGCGCTTCGGCGCGCGCAGCGCCCGCAATGGCGAGAAGGCCCGCGACAGCAAGAAGGGCGGCGCGGCAGGAGCAGAGCATGATGGTGGCCTTGGGTGAAAGGTGGGCGGGCGGCGTTCGCTTCATTTCGGGAAACGCCCCCAATTGTCTAATGGATTCTACCGTAAGACCGCGGCTCATTCGAATTTTTTGCAAAATTCCAACAGAGCAAAACTGCTACACTCCCGCGTTCGCCCGCCGTCCCCGACGGCTGCGGCGCTGCACGACCTCCCGCCCGAAAACGCCATCGATCGGCGCACGGCGGGAGACATGATGAATCCGGAAGAGCCCGAGGGGGCCTGGAGTCAAAAGCAACATGGCAAAAGCCAACAAACCCAAGGCCGACGAGGCCAGCAAGAAATATCCGTTGAACCTCCCTGACACCGCGTTTCCGATGCGCGGCGACCTCGCCCGGCGCGAACCCGCCTGGGTCGCGGAATGGGAGAAGAAGGGCCTTTACGAAAAGGTCCGCCAGTCCCGCAAGGGCGCCCGCCAGTTCATTCTGCACGACGGCCCTCCCTACGCCAACGGCGACATCCACATGGGCCACGCCCTCAACAAGATTCTGAAGGACATCATCAACAAGTCCAAGATTCTGGCGGGCTACGACGTCCCCTACGTGCCGGGCTGGGACTGCCACGGCATGCCCATTGAAATTCAGATCGAAAAGAAGTTCGGCAAGGGGCTCCCCAAGGAAGAGCTCATGGCGAAGGCCCGCGCGTACGCCAAGGAGCAGATCGCCCGCCAGATGGACGGCTTCAAGCGCCTGGGCGTTCTCGCCGACTGGGAGCATCCCTACCTCACGATGAACCCCGCCAACGAAGCTGCGGAAATCCGCGCGCTGGCGAAGATCGTGGAAAAGGGCTACGTGTACCGCGGCCTGAAGCCCGTGAACTGGTGCTTTGACTGCCAGTCCGCCCTCGCGGAAGCCGAGGTCGAATACAAGGACAAGGAAAGCTATCAGATCGACATCGCGTTCAAGCTTTCCGACGAAGACACGCCCCGCGTGGAAGGCATTTTCGCCACAAAGTTCACGAAGCCCGTCTACGCCGTCATCTGGACCACGACCCCGTGGACCATCCCGGCGAACCAGGCCTTGAACATGCACCCCGAGTTCGACTACGCGCTCGTGGACTGCGGCGATCGCTGCTTCATTCTCGCCAAGGACTTGGTCGAAGACTGCCTCAAGCGCTACGACCTCGAAGGCACGATCGTCGCCGTCGCCAAGGGCGACCAGTTCGAAGGCGTGCGCTTCTGGCATCCGCTGTCCGAGCTGCATGAAGGCTACAAGCGCTTCTCCCCGGTTTATCTCGCGGACTACGTGGAGTCCACCGCCGGCACGGGCATCGTGCACTGCTCGCCCGCCTACGGCGTGGACGACTTCATGAGCTGCAAGAAGCGCGGCATGACGAACGACCAGATTCTGAACCCGGTGCAGGGCAACGGCGTCTACGCCGACTGGCTCCCCTTGTTCGCCGGCCTCTTCATCTGGAAGGCGCAGCCCAAGATCGTGGACGCCCTGCGCGTGGCGAACGCCGTTCTTTCCTGCGGCATGATGACGCACAGCTACATGAACTGCTGGCGCCACAAGACCCCCTTGATCTACCGCGCGACGAGCCAGTGGTTCGTTCGCATGGATGAGGCGACGGCGGATTCGAAGGGCGTTCTGAACGCCCCGATGGCCGCAAAGAGCCTGCGCGAAGCGGCTTTGGAAGGCGTTGACGCCACGAAGTTCTTCCCGTCCTGGGGCTACAACCGCCTGCATGCGATGATCGAGAATCGTCCCGACTGGTGCATCTCGCGCCAGAGAAGCTGGGGCGTGCCGCTTCCCTTCTTCATGAACCGCGCGACGGGCGAGCTGCATCCCCGCACGCTCGAAATCATGGAGGAAGTCGCGAAGAAGGTGGAGGTCGAAGGCATCGAAGCCTGGGCCCGCGCGAAGGCCGAAGACTACATGAGCGCCGAAGAAGCCGCCCAGTACGACAAGGTGAACGACATCCTTGACGTGTGGTTTGACTCCGGCGCCACGCACTGGCACGTGATGCGCGGCAGCCACAAGGCGGACTTCAGCCACTTCCCGGCGGACCTCTACTTGGAAGGCAGCGACCAGCATCGCGGCTGGTTCCACTCCTCGCTTTTGATCGGCACGATGTTGGACGGCCATCCGCCCTACAAGGCCCTGCTCACCCACGGGTTCCTCGTGGACGAAAACGGCGAAAAGATGAGCAAGAGCCGCGGCAACACCGTGAGCCCGCAGGAAATCTGCTCCAAGTACGGCGCGGACATCTGCCGCCTCTGGGTGGCAAGCACGGACTACACGAGCGAACTTCGCATCGGCCCCTCCATCATCGCCCGCGTCGTGGACAGCTATCGCCGCCTGCGCAACACGCTGCGATTCCTGCTTGCGAACACAAGCGACTTTGATCCGGCCAAAGACGCCGTGCCGGTGGACGAAATGCTGGAGCTCGACCGCTGGGCCCTCGCCCGCGTCTCTGAACTGCAGGCGAAGGTGCTCGAGCTTGAATCCTCCTGCTCCTTCCACCTCGTCACGTCGCTTTTGATGAGCTTTGCGACGGAAGACCTCGGCGGCTTCTACCTCGACGTCCTGAAGGATCGTCTCTACACCACGAAGACGAACGGCCTGCCGCGCCGCTCGGCGCAGACCGCGCTCTGGCACATCACAGCCACGCTGCTGCGCCTCATGGCGCCGATTCTCACCTTCACCGCGGAAGAGGCGTTCGCCGTCTTCTCCCCGAACGAGAGCGGCACGATCTTCACGGAGCGCAACCATCAGGCGCCCGCGGTGGAGAACGCCGACAAGCTTCTCGCGAAGTGGCAGGCGATCCGTGCGGTTCGCTCGACGGTTCTCAAGAAGATCGAAGAGCTTCGCGGCGAAGGCAAGGTGGGCTCGAGTCTTGCGGCCGACTGCGTCATCATGGCGCCCGGCGCGGACTACCAGTACCTCGCCAGCCTCGGCGACGAGCTGCGCTTCGTGATGATGACCTCGAAGGCGACGCTCGTTGAAGCGCCGTCGGCGGACACCCCGCTCACGGTGACGGTGGAGCCCGCGCCGCGCACGAAGTGCATCCGCTGCTGGCACTACGTGGACGGCACGCAGGACGACGCTGAGCACGCGGGTCTCTGCCCGCGCTGCCGCACGAACCTCTTCGGCGACGGCGAAAAGCGTCTCTTCGCGTAACGCTGTGACGGAAAAGCTCGAAAGAGAACCCGCAAAGGAAGCCTCCTGGCGCTCCTTTGCGGCGTGGACAGGGTTTGCCTTCGCCATGCTCGCACTCGATCAGATCGTGAAGATCTGGTTTCAGCGCCACTTCTACGTGGGCGAATTCCTGGAAGTCACCTCGTTCTTCAACCTCTGCCACGTGAGAAACACGGGGGCGGCCTTTTCGTTTCTTTCGGAAGCGGGGGGCAGGCAGATCGTGTTCTTTGCGACGCTTGCGATGGTGGTGTCGATCGGCTGCCTCATCGGCATCAAGCGAGTGGCGCGCCCGGCGGTGCAGTGCGGCGCCGCGCTCATCTTTTCGGGCGCGATCGGCAACGCCGTTGACCGCCTCGTGCTCGGCAGCGTGGTCGACTTCCTCGACTTTCACTGGGGCGTCTGGCACTGGCCTGCGTTCAACGTAGCAGACATCGCAATCTGCTGCGGGGCGGCGGTTCTCGTGATCGCCGAACTGCTCCGATCTGACAAGAAGTAGCGGTCTTTTGAAGGCCTTCAAAAAAATCCCGACGGCACTACCTGCGGTCGGGATTTTTCTTTGGAAGATCAGCTCTTCAGCGTCGCGAGCAACCGCTCTGCCGTTCGGTTGGGCGGCGCCAGCCAGACGGTGTTCGCCTCCCACGCCTTGATGGTCAGCAATCCGGCTTGAGCCAGCAAGCCCGCCGTCGAGCAGTCATCAGACGACAGCGGCTCCCGAAGGTCCCACTCGTCCAAAACCAACTCGACGTCTTCAAGCGTTTCTCGCCGTGCTTTCAGAAAATCCAGAATCCGACGCGCCGCGTCACCTGCGCTTACGGCGTCAAAACCCGCTTCGGGATGCTCGAGGAAACGAAGCACAGCCGCCGCCGGGAGCATCGGGTTCGGCTTCTCACCGCCCGCAAAGAGATGACCGCCTTGCGCCTCCTCCAGTTGCCGCACCACTTCGTCCTGCGAAAGGTTCAGCGCCTGCGCTGCCCGAGCCAGCGGCCCCCCGAAACATCGCTTCACCTCCTCCGTCGAAAATCCCAGCAGTCCCGCCCAATCCTCCTCATAGGAAAGATTGTTGCAATGGTTGAAGGACGAAAACGGATCCAGCGCCAGGAAGTTCGTGACGCCGGTGAGAAAGACAAAGCGAAAACAGCCGTCCCGGCTCTTCACGAGCGAAAGGAAATCATCGATCGCCGACCAGACCGCTTGAAACAGGTCAGGTTTTCCAAGCGCCTGCAGGAGCGGCGCATCAAGGCCGTCCGCGAGCAGCACCACGGAGCCGAGTTCGCAAGCGGCCAGCCAGAATTCGAGGTCATAGGACACAAAAGGCGTTCGCTGTTCGAGAGGTCGCCCCAGCCGCGCGCAGGCCGCGCTGAACACGCTTCGAAAGCGCTCTTCAAACTCTTCCTTCGTTTCAAAGTCCGGGAAGCGACTGAAGTCCAGTCGCAGCACGATGTAGCCCGCCTTGTCGCGCCAGGTTTTCTCAATCTCCAGCCCATGAAAATCCTTCAGACCGTCGCGAAACAGAGATTCCAGCTGGGCCACCAGAAACGACTTTCCGAAGCCATCTGGACGCAGAAACAGGCTGCAGCGCTCCGTCCGAGCGAGCTTTTGCACCAACGCCGTCTTGTCCGCCAAAGGACGTCCGCTGCGACGAAACTCGCCGAAGTCCAAGAGGTCGCCACAGCAGGAAGCGTCCCCCTGTCGGTCGCTTTCACTTTTCATTTTTGCTTTCACAATGTTGATTCATCGTTGAAGTTTACTCCGCCACCTGGCGCCGGAACTTCGCCGGCGTCGATCCGGTCGCCCGCCCGAAGACGCGTATGAAGTACGCCGACGACGCGAAGCCCGCCGCCTCCGCAATTCTCGCCACCGGCCAGCGCGTGGTTTTCAACAGCTGCACCGCTTTCTCCACGCGGCACGCCTCGACGTATTCGCCAATCGTCATCTTCGCCACCGCCTTGAACTGCCGGCAGCATTCCGACGGACTGCGGCCGGCGGCGTCTGCGACGGCAGCGAGCGTGATGCGTTCCGCGAGATGCCGGTTCACGTACTCCATCATGCGGGAGACGGCTTCCGTCTTGCGTCGATCAACAACAGACTCCTCAACCGCCGAGGCGCGGGACACCACGGCAAGCCACAGCTCGGAAAAGACCGCCGACGCCCGGTACTCCCAGCCGAATTCAGGCTTGTCCAGACGCTCCAAGAAGTCCCGCAGGCTCTTGATCATCGCCGCCTGCCAGTCCACCGCCGCCGTGAGCTTCAGTCCTTCGTAAAAGGCGCGGCCGAGGTAGGGCGCCACGTAGCGCTTTTCAAAGACGCTTCCGGAAAACTGCGAGAGCAGCACCGGCGCAATGTCGAGGCAGTAGTAGGCGCCGCGGCCCGAGGCCATGTGCAGGACGCCGCTGTTTACGAACAATCCCTCGCCCGCCGCCACTTCGTGCGCCGTGCGGCTCACGCGAAACGTGACTGTCCCCTCCTTCACGTAAAAGAACTGCAGGTCTTCGTGCCAGTGCCAGTTGACGATGCCGCCCGGCTGGCGCGCGAGATCGAGGTACTCCACCTCGGCCGGAAACTCTCGCGTCCCGTGCTCGAGCATTTCGTGAAACCCGCTGTCAACGGGCGTCTCCTCTGTGATGCGCATGCGCTGCTCCTTCTTCACCGATGCGCAAGATTATGCAATTTTCTGTCGATGGCGTGCAACTTCTCTGCGTCCTGGCGCATTATCGTTCGATTCATCCTTTTTCTACGGAGCTCACTTATGGAAGCGCTTCACACGCCGCCGCTCGCGGACGGCCCGGCCCCAGAGGCCGCGGACTTTTCCGAAGCCGCCGCTCTGGCTTCGCTCGCCTTTCACCGCACCCTTCCCGGGTACGCCGAAACGCCGCTGCAGAGCCTGCCGGCGCTCTCGCGCCGTCTTGGCCTCGCCGCCCTGCACGTCAAGGACGAAAGCCCGCGCTTCGGCCTCAATTCCTTCAAGGGACTGGGCGGCAGCCGCCTCGCCGCCGCCGTCATGGGCGAACGTCTCGGACTTCAAGGCCTTCCCAGCTTTGCCGCGCTGCGTGAAGCGCTCGCCCGAAATCCCGCCGCCCGCGTGACGCTCTGCTCCGCCACGGACGGCAATCACGGCCGCGGCATCGCGTGGTCGGCGAAGGCGCTGGGTCTTCCCTGCGTCATCTGGCTCCCCAAAGGCAGCACCGAAGAGCGCGTCGAGCACATTCGGTCGCTAGGCGCCGACGCCCGCGTCACCGACGTGAACTACGACCGCACCGTGGCGCTCGCGCGCGACGAAGCGGCCCGACACGGCTGGGTCTTCGTGCAGGACACGGATGACGAAAAAAGCTCCGCCACCGTGAGACTTCTGATGCTGGGCTACCTCACGCTGGGCGAAGAGATCCGCCGCCAGCTGCCGGAAGCGCCCACGCACGTCTTTTTGCAGGCGGGCGTCGGAAGCTTTGCAGGGGCTCTGGCCGCCTACTTCTCGAACGTCTGGCGCGAGACGCCTCCCGTCTTCGTCGTCGTGGAGGCGCAGAACGCGGGCTGCATTGCAAGAACCGCGGCCCTCAACGACGGCGCCGTCCACTCGGTCGAAGGCGATCTGCAGACCATGATGGCGGGCCTCTCCTGCGGCACGCCCTGCCGGCTCGCCTGGAAGCTTTTGCGCGGCTGCGCCCGGCATTTCGTGATCGTCACGGACGCGGAGGCGGCGCTTGCGATGCGCGTGCTGGGGAATCCCCTTGCCGGCGATCCGCGCATCGTTTCAGGCGAAAGCGGCGCCGCGGGCGTGGCGGCGCTCCTTGCGGCCGCCGTCCGCCCCGACCTGCGCGAAGCGCTCGGCCTCACCGCCCGCTCGCGCGTTCTCTGCATCTCCACGGAAGGCGACACCGACGCCGCGAACTACCGGCGCGTTGCGTGGCAAGGCCTCCCCGCTTCGAACATTTCAATTTAAGGAACCCAAATGACCCGTCTCACTCCCGCCGAAAAAACGGCGCTCATCGACTTCTACAAAGCGGGCATCCGCACCAAGAGCTATTCGGACGAAGAAGGCCCCTACGCGCATCTCATCGAGCGCGAAATGAAGGCGCTCGGCTTTGACGAAGTCTTCATCGACCCCACCGGCAACGTCGCGGGCCGCGTCGGCAGCGGCCCCCGCGTCATTCACTTTGACGGCCACATGGACACTGTGAAGGCGGAGAATCCCGGCGAATGGGTCGCCGATCCGTTTGCGGCGGACACCGTCGATGGCGAAATCGTGGGCCGCGGCTCCGTGGACATGAAGGGCGGCCTCTCGGCGGCGATCCATGCGGCGGCGCTCGCGAAGAAGGCGGGGCTTCTCGCCGGCAAAACCGTCTGGGTGACGGGCAGCGTCTGCGAAGAGTACTGCGACGGCGTGTGCCTCGCGCATTTCTATCGCCACACAGGCTTGAAGCCCGACGTCTGCGTCATCTGCGAGCCGTCCGGGAACCTCGTGACGCTCGGCCACACCGGCAAGGTGCAGGCCCGCATCATCACGGAGGGCGTCTCCGCCCACGGCTCCGCGCCGGAAAAAGGCGTCAACGCCGTCTACGAAATGGCGGAAATCATCACCCGCGTCGAAAAGCTCAACGACAGCCTGCGCCAGGCGGGCGGCGGCACGGTGGTGCTCTCGGACATCGCGAGCACCGAGGCGTCCCTCAACGCCGTCCCGAGCGAATGCCGCATCTACCTGGACCGGCGGCTGCGCCTAGGGGAATCCGTGGCGCAGGTGAAAAAGGAGCTCGACGCCCTCATTGCGGGAAAGCGCGCCCGCTGGGAGCCGGGCACGCTCGTTCATACGAGCTGGAAGGGCGAAAAGCTCGTCTACGAGCCCGCGCACGAGCCGTGGAAGATCGCTGAGGACGATCCCCTCACGCTCACCGCGCTCGCCGCCTACGAAGCCGCCTTCGGCCGCCCCTCGCCCGAATTCAACTTCTGGGACTTCGGCACGAACGCCGTGGTGCCGGTGTCGCTCGGCGTGAAGACGATCGGGTTCGGCCCGGGCGCCTACAAGCTCGCGCACATGACGAACGAGCGCTGCCGCGCCGATGACGTCGCGGACGCCTGCGTCTTCTATCAGGAGCTCATCGCCCGCCTCTGACGCGATCTCCCCAAAGACGAACGGCCGCCCGAAGTCTCTCGAGCGGCCGTTTCGCTTGCCTCCGGCGAGCGAGGCTACTTGTCCGTGACGCGGATCTTGGGCAGGAGCTTGTTCCAGCCCGTGATCACGAATTTCGCGATGTTGCCGCCGCCCAGCGCCGCAATGACGGTCCCTTCGCGAATGCCGCGCAGTTCGCCGAAAAAGCAGAAGGAAAGGATGATGGCGAGCACGACGAGGAAGCAGTCAGCGCCGCTGCGAAGCGTGCCGAAGGAGCCGCCCCAGCGGCCGATGAAGGCGAGCACCGCGCCTTCGGGCGGCAGAATGGCGAATCGCGCGAAGACCATCGTTCCCACCCCAAGGCCGATCGTGCAGGTGCCGGCGATCACCATCAGCAGCTTTTCCCAGTAGGCCTCGGGATGAATGAAGCCCGTCACCCACATGGCGATGTCGATCACAAAGCCGAACAAGGCGCAGATCGGCAGCTGGAAAACCGCCTTCTTCAAAATCTCCCGCGGCTCGATGATGATTTCGATGATGAAGAAAAAGGCGTTCGTGAGAAAGACGTAAAAGCCCATCGTAAGGCCCGTCCCCAGACTCAGCACGTAGGCCGTGGACGACACGGAGCCCGTGCCGAGATGAGCGTTCGTGACGCCCGAAATGCCCAGGCTCAGCAGCGTCAGACCCAGAAGAAAGAGAAGAACTCGCAGATACATTGAAGACCCCTGTCAGAATGTCGTTTCCGAAAAAAGGAGCGCATTCTGCCAAGGCGGGCGGCGCTTGTTAAGACTCCAGCCGAAAAATTGAGGGAAATCCCGATCACCGGATAATCATTTGAGGCCGAACAACGGTCTTTCCCCTAATTCTTTCGACCTAGAAGAGCCTTCGCAGCGATCACCGCGAGGAGCACCGCCGCGGACACGAGCGCAATGACGCCGCCAGGCGCGGCGTCCGCGACCGTGGAAAGCCAGAGTCCTGCGAGCGCGTCAAAAAGACTCACCGCCACCGCGGCGGCGAGCGTCTTCTTGAACCCCACCCGAAACTGCAGCGCCGTCGCCACGGGCACGGTGAGCATGGAGCTCATGACAAGCACCCCCGCCACGCGCACGGAGCACGCCACCGCCGCGGCCGTCATCACGGCAAAAACAAGCGCCGTCGCCCGCACGGGAACGCCCGCCGCCCGCGCCGCCTCTTCGTCAAAGGCCGTGGCGAGCACCGCGTCGTAGTAGCGCAAGCCCAGCGCCAGGACCGCGACCGTGAGGCCGCCGATCACCCAAAGGTCCGTCTCCGTGACGGTGAGCAGGCTGCCGAAGAGAAAGCTCTCCGCATTGGCCTGCACCGAACCCGAGGTGATGAGCGTCACCGCGAGGCCCACGGAAATCGCGAGCACGATCGTAAGAACGAGGTCAGTGAAGGAGCGAAAGAACCGACGCAGCACTTCGATCAGCACCGCGGCGCCCGCCGTGAACGCAAAGGAGGCCCCCACGGGATTGAAGCCCCCCGCCAACCCCAGCGCCACGCCCGCCAGCGCCGAATGCGCGAGCGCGTCCCCCGTCATCGATGTGCGCCGCAGCACGAGAAAGATGCCGATCAAGGGGCAGAGCACCGCCATGCAGAGCGTGGCGGCGAGCGCCCGCTGCATGAAGTCAAAGGAGAGAAGCTCCATCACAGCGCGCCTCCCGCGAGAAGCTTCGCTATGCCCGCTTCGGGCGCGAGCGTCTCCGCGGTGCCGTTCGCAAAGACCACGGTCTTCGTGGCATTGCGGCGCACCGCAGCGAGGTTGTGCTCGACGGAGAGCACCGTGACGCCGTGGTCGCGGTTCAAGTGCTTCAAAAGCGCATAAACGTCCTGCGCCGCCTGCGCGTCAAGCCCCGTTGACGGCTCGTCCAGAATCAAGAGGTGCTTCTGCCCGATCAGCGCCCGAGCGATCAGCACGCGCTGGCGCTGGCCGCCGGAGAGGCTGCCGATCAGCCGGTGCGCGCAGTCCGTGAGATTCACCGCCGCCAGCATCCGCGGCGCTTCGTCCGCGTCCGCGCCGCAGACGCGGGCATAGTTCGCAAGAATTTCCAGGGGCGTGATGGGAAAGGCGCTCATCGCCGCGGCGTCCGCCTGCGGCACGTAGCCCGACACGGGGCTCGCGACCGTCACGCGGCCGTGCACCGGCGAGAGAAACCCCAGAATCATCCGAAGCGTCGTGGACTTGCCGCAGCCGTTTTCACCCAGAAGGCACGCGTAGTCCCCTTCCTCCACCGCAAAGGACAGGTTTTCCAAAAGCCACGGAGCGCGCCCCGTGTAGGAAAAGTCAACGTGATCAAAGGCAATGACCGCCATGGCGCAAAAGAAACCCTGCAGAAAATCGGGTGCGGTATTCTAGCGGTCCTTTGAGTCCTCTCCGGATTTTCCTCCCATGAACCGCCGCACCCTGCTCGCTCTGCCGCTCGCCTTCACTCTGCCCGCCGTCCGCGCTGAACGGGCTCCCTTCGCCGTCGCCACGTCCTTCAATGCCGTGACAGAGCTCGTGCGCCTCGTGGCAGGCGCCGCCGTCCGCGTAACGGAGCTCATCCCCGACGGAGCGGAGCCGCACGACTTCACGCCGACACTGAAAACGTTGAAGGCTCTCAAAGCCGCCGCCGTTCTCGTCACAGCCGGCAACGGCATGGAGCCCTGGGCTATCGCGGCGGCGCACGCCGCAGGCGGCGTCCGCGTGATCGAAGCGGCCGCCGGGTTTGGCACGGCCGGCGAGCCGCACGCGTGGCTCGCGCCCGCCGGAGCGCGGTTCATGGCCCGAGCCATCGCGCAGGAATTTTCAGCGCTTCACCCCGAGTGGAAAGACGCCTTCACGGAAAACTTCCAGGGGCTCGATGAGCGTCTCTCGGCGCTGGAAGCGCGCTACGGCGCCCTCTTTACCGCCGCGCCGCGCAAGGCTTTCGTCACAGGGCACGCCGCCTTCGGAGCGCTGTGCGCGCAGTTCGGCCTCACGCAGCAGTCGGTGGAAGACGTTTTTGCGCACGGCGAGCCCACCGTGAAGAAACTCGCGGAGCTCGCGCGCTGGTGTCGGGAAAACCGCGTGCACACGGTCTTTTCCGAAGCGCTGGCCAGTCCCGCGGTCTCTGAAACGCTCGCCCGCGAAGCCGGCGCCCGCGTCGTCCCCATCTTCACGATGGAATCGAGCGACGACGGCACGCCCTTTCTCACGCGAATGGAAGCCAATCTGCAGCGCATCGCGGCGGCGCTTTCGGAGTAGCGCGCCATGCTGCTCACGCTTCTGCTTCTCGCCTACCTCGCGGCGCTTCTCTGGTTCGGCCTTCACGGAAACACCCAGGACATGACGCTGCGCAGCCTGCTCACCACGGGCGGTACGACGGGCGCCCTGCTTTGCGCGCTCTCGCTGGTGAGCACCATCATCGGCGGCTCGGCGACGCTCGGCATCGGGGCGCTGGCGCAAAAAATCGGCCCGGCTGCGCTGTGGTGGTTCATCGTGGGCGCGGCGGGCCTGTTTCTTCACGGCCTCTTCGTGGCGCCCGTCATCCGCCGCTCGGGCGCTCTCACGCTGCCGCACCTTCTAGGCGAACTCGCCGGGCGCGGCGCCGAGCGATGGGCGGGCCTCATCATCGCCGTCTCCTGGATCGCAGTGACGGCGGCGCAGTTCTCCGCGCTGCATGCGCTGCTGGAATCCGTCACGCCGGGCGCCGCGGGCGAAGTCTTCTACGTGCTGCTTGCGGGCGCCATCGTGCTGCACACGGCGCTGGGCGGCCAGCGCGGCGTCATCCGCACCGACGCCGTGCAGGCGGTGCTTCTCATCGGGGGCTTTGCCGCGGCAGCCTTCTGGTGCATCGCCGCAAGGCCGGAGGCGGTCGCCAAACTTCCTGTCTCGCCCTGGACCGATGCCTTCGGCTGGCAGGGCGTCACGAAGCTCGCGCTCCTCGTGGGCGTCACCTACGTGATCGGCCCGGACATGTTTTCCCGCAGCTTTGCAGCGCGGGATGCTTCCGCTGCACGGAAAGCCGCTCTCACGGCGTCGCCGCTTCTTCTCGCCTTCGGCGTCGTCATCACGATGCTCGCGCTTCTCAACCTGGACGCAAAGCAGCCTGTCGCCGACTGGCTCTCCGCCGCGTCTCCGATGCCCTCGGCGCTCACAGCGGTGCTCACCATCGCGCTCGTGAGCGCTCTCTCGGGATCCGCCGACACCGTGCTCCTCTCCGCCGCCGGCATCATCGAAAAAGATCTCTGCGGCCGCGAGCGCATCCGGGCCGTGCGGCTCTGGACCGCAGGATTCGGGCTGCTTGCCGCCGTCTCCGTCTGGATTTCGGGCGACATCATCCGCTGGCTTCTCACGGGGTACTCGTTTTTTGTGCCGGGCGTGGCGGCGCCGATGCTCGTGCTTGTCATCGGTCGGCTGCGGCGCGCAAATCCCAGCTTGTGGCTTGCGTCCGCCGTCATCGGCGGCCTGGGCGGCTTGATCGGAAGTCTTTCGGGAACGGATGCGTGGACCTACGCCGGCATGGCGGCGTCGCTTGCGGGATCCATTGCCGCCGTGATGCGCGCCGGAAAAGCCGTTTGAAACGAAAAAAGCACCGGTTGCCCGATGCCTTCGTGATGGTGGCCGCGCCGGAACTCGAATCCGGATCTAACCCTTAGGAGGGGCTTGTTCTATCCAATTGAACTACGCCGCCGACCGCTCCCGCAGGGATCACCCTTGCGGAATTTTTTGATTCTATCAGAACAAATTCGACCTGAAAAGATCTGCCAAAGCCAATGATAGCAGGCGTCGAGCCGGCTTCCGTATCAAACTGTGAAAAATAAGACTTCCGTATCAACTTTGTAACAAAATCACATCATGACATCTTTTGCCGATACAATGGTTGCGAGTTCGCTCAACCAGATTTGGATATTCCTCAGTGCGAAGCCCCCTTCGCCAACGCCATGCCGGAGCCCCCACCAATGATCAAAGAAACCTTCGATACGACCGTCAAGCGCGCCGCTTCCCGAAAGCCCATCATCGCTCTCATCCTCCGCAATCTTCTGGAGGAATTCAACGGCATGAGCATTCAGGACATTCTGTCTCACAACTACATTGAACCGCCTCGGCTCGGCGAGCCTGCTGATCCTGACGATGACGCACAGTACCAGACCCGCATTGTCGGCGCCTGCGGCGAAACCAACGAAGACGGGACGGTCGCCATTTACGACATCTTGCTTGACGTCAAAACGCCGCAGAACACCTGGCTTCGCGTCAACATTGAAATTCAAAACCAGAATGAACGCTACAACCTTGTGAAGCGCATTGTCTACTACCTTTCTCGCGAAGTTTCAGCGCAGAAAGGCCGCGGCGATTTCGTAAAGTCAAACTACGATGCGCTGCGAGGCGCCTGCTCTGTCTGGATCTGCATTCATCCTTACGCCAAAGACCGCGGCTCGGTTGCTAAAATCAGCCTGGATTTGTCCTGGCTGCGCCCGGAAGGCAAGACCACGGATCCGGAGGATGCACAGAAAATCAAACGTCTCATGAGAGGCTACATTGTCAATCTGCCCAGACCTGACGTAGCTTCAGACCCTGATGACTGGCTTAACACGTTGAGTGTTCTTTTTGGCCATGAAATATCTTTAGAAACAAAAGGTTCTTTTCTTAAAGCACAAGGCATTGTCAAAGACCCGGAATTGACGGAGGACATGAACAAAATGACGACACTCGATGAAATTTATCGAAAAGAAATTCGCGAAGAAGAACGCGCCAAAGCCATAGCTGAGGCCAGAGCTGAAGTCGAAGCCAAGATTAGAGCAGAAGCCAAAGCCGAAGCCAGAGCTGAGGTTAGCGCAGAAGTTAGGGCTGAGACCATGAATGAGGCCAGAGCTGAGTCAGAAGCCGACCGCAAAGCACTTCTGACAAATCAAGTGCGCAATTTGACGCAAAAAGGATTTGATGCCCATTGGATAGCCAATACGCTTTGCGCAAGTCTGACGGAAGTTCGGGAAATTCTCGCAGCTAATCCGACGACCTCATCTGCCACAGCCTGACGCACCACTCAAGCATCAAAATGTGAACGGTCTCTCTTGATCGTTCAACCGGAGCCGCCTCCTTTCTGCAGGCGGCTTTTCGTTGTCTGTTGAAGCGTCTTCACACGACCATCACGGCCGCTTTCTCCCTCGCCGGCGGGTAGGCGGCCCGCCTTCTTTCTGTTATGCTCAGAACCGTTCTGAGAGCTCGCCTCCCGCTTCTGCGCTTTCCGCCATGTTCAATCTGCGCGACCGCATCGACATCATCCTCCGCGTGACGTTCGGCGCCCTGATCCTCGTCGGGTGCTACTTCGTCATCTCGCCCTTTCTCACCCCCATCGTGCTGGCGGCGATTCTCACAGTCGTCTCGTGGCCCCTCTTTCAGTGGCTCAATGAACGGCTGCGCGGCCACTCCACGCTGGCCGCGGGCCTCATGGTGACGCTCATGATCGTGACGGTGCTCATTCCGCTCTCGATCGCCTGCACGATTCTCGCAAAGCAAATCCCCGGCGTGTTCTCTCTCATTCGCGAATGGGTGCACGCCGGAATGCCGCTTCCCGCCTGGCTCACCTCGATCCCCTACCTGGGCCGCATGATTCAGGACGTCTTTCAGTTCGGCATTGATCCTTCGGAAATCCGCGGATTCCTGGAAAAGGCGGTGGACCCCCTCACGAAGTGGCTGCTCGGCTTGTCGCTTTCGGTCGGCAACGGCATCTTCCAGCTCATTCTCGTCGCCTTCGTGGCGTTCTTCTTTTATCGCGACGGCAACACGCTCTCGGATCGCACGGTGATGTTCATCAACCGCATCTCAGGAGGCCTTGCCGCCGAATTCACGGACATCCTCGTAAAGACCACCCGCTCGGTGGTGTTCGGCGTCATCGGCACGGCGATCGGCCAGGGCCTCGTCGCCGCCGTGGGCTTCTGGATCGCAGGCGTTCCCAGCATCGCCGTGCTCTCGTCGCTCGTGTGCGTTCTCTCCGTCGTGCCCGTGGGGCCGCCCCTCGTCTGGGGCCCGGTCGCGCTCTGGCTCTACGCCACAGGAAACGTCGGCATGGCGATCTTCCTCGTGCTCTGGGGAACGCTCGCCGTCAGCTCCGTCGACAACTTCTTGAAGCCCATCCTCATCAGCCGCGGCACGTCGATGCCGCTCGCGCTCGTCTTCCTGGGGGTCTTCGGCGGGATTCTCTCCTTCGGCTTTCTGGGACTCGTTCTCGGCCCCATCCTTCTTGCGGCAACGCTCGCCCTCTTCAAGGCCTGGGTGACGAACAACCCGGCGATCGCCCGCCAGATCGTGAAGACCACGCGGCAGATGACGACCGGAACATCCGATGCACCAGCGAAGTCTTCTGATGATGACGCCAGCGACAGCCGTCATTAACGACCGTCCGACGCCGGCCGAACATCTCGGCATCCTTCTTTAGGAGAATGTACCGACTTCGTCGCAACAAAAGTCAAATTAGACAGATTTCCCTGACGTCTTTTGATTTTTTGCACCAAATCGGCGCTTTCCTGCTTTAAACTCGGCCGTCCAAATTCATCATGGGCGGCGTCGCACCGCTTCTGCTTCCAATAGAAGCTGGACATCCCCGCGCAGCGCCGCCCCCTTTTCGGAGCTTATTCCCATGGACTGGCTAAACAACCTCGTGGGCGACGTCAACAGCGTCCTCTGGGGCGTCTGCTGCCTCATTCCGCTTCTGTGCGGAACCGGCATTTTCTATTCCTTCCGTCTTCGCTTTGTGCAGGTCAGAAAATTCGGCCTCGCCCTGAAGCTGCTCTTCGGCGGCGCGTCGCTCTTCGGCAAGCGGGCGGACAAGACGGGCATGAGCTCCTTCCAGGCCCTGGCGACCGCCATCGCGGCCCAGGTGGGCACGGGCAACGTCGCGGGGACGGCCACTGCCATCGTGTCCGGCGGTCCGGGCGCGCTCTTCTGGCTGTGGATCGCCGCCTTCTTCGGCATGGCGACGATCTTCGCGGAGGCGGTGCTCGCCCAGACCTACAAGGGCAAGGACGCCGACGGCCACACCGTGGGCGGCCCGGCCTACTACATCACGAAGGGCCTCGGCGAGAAGTTCCGCCCCATGGCGATCTTCTTCTCGATCGCGATCATCATCGCCCTCGGCTGCATCGGCAACGCCGTTCAGTCGAACTCCATCTCCATGGCGATGAAGACCGCCTTTGACATTCCGCTGATCGTGACGGGCCTCGCCACCGCCGTCCTCTCGGGCTTCATCTTCTTCGGCGGCATCGGTCGTCTGGCGAGCGTCTGCGAAAAGATCGTCCCCCTCATGGCTGCGGTCTACATCGTGGGCGGCACGTTCGTCATCGTCTGCCACGCCGCTCAGATCATCCCCGCCTTCCAGCTTATCTTTGAAGCCGCCTTCAATCCGCAGGCGGCGGTGGGCGGCGCCCTCGGCCTCACGGTTGCCAAAGCCATGCAGTTCGGCGTGGCGCGCGGCCTCTTCTCAAACGAAGCCGGCATGGGCTCCACCCCGCACGCGCACGCCGTGGCGAAAGTTGAGCATCCTGCCGAGCAGGGCCTCGTCGCCATCTTCGGCGTCGCCGCCACGGTGATCATCGTGACCTTCACGGGCATCGTGATCCTTGTCACCGGCGTCCTCGACTACAAGACCACCGGCATCGAGCTCACGCAGCACGCCTACACCGCAGCCTTCGGCAGCTTCGGCATGGCCTTCGTCGCGATCTGCCTCTTCTTCTTTGCGTTCTCGACGATCATCGGCTGGTACTTCTTCGGCGAGCAGAACGTGCGCTTCCTCTTCAAGGGCAAGGGCATGAACGTCTACCGCCTCCTCGTCTGCTGCTTCATCGTGCTCGGCGCCACTTTGAAGGTGGACCTCGTCTGGTCCCTCGCCGACCTCTTCAACGGCCTCATGGTCATCCCGAACCTCATCGCCCTCCTGGCGCTCAACAAGGTGGTGGTGGCTTCGCTCGACGACTTTGAAGCAAAGCTCGCGATGCACGAAAAGACGCAGGCGGCGCTCGAAAAGAAGGCGGCGTAATCCCGTCTTCCCGCCAAAACGAAGCCGGCCCGAAAGCTTCTCGCCTCGGGCCGGCTTTTTTCGCGCCTCAAAAAACGTTCGTCAGGCGAAATGCACCGCGAGGAACATCATCGGAAGCCAGAAGATGAGCGCAATCGTCGAAGCGCCGATCGTCTCCGACGCGAATTCATCGTCCGCCCCGTACTGCTTGGAGATGACGGCAATTACAGCCGAGCACGGCAGCATCGCCGCCATCACGAAGACCTTGCGCATCACGGGATCCATGTCAAAGGGCATGGCGCAGAGGTACATCAAAAGGGGCCGGACCACGTAGCCCCCAAAAAGCACGAGCCAGACGTCCTTCGGGAGGTGCTTCATGCGCTCAAACCCCACCTTCTGGATCGTCATGCCGATGAAGATGATCGCCAGCGGCGTCGCCACCTGTCCGAAAAGCTTCGCGGTGCTCGTCGCCACAAGGGGAACCGGCACGGACAAGAGAATGCAGGCGACGGCGATCACAAAGCCCATCAAAGGCGGCGACATCACCATCTTCGCGCTCTTCACGGAAAAGAAGCGGGGCTTCTCAGCGCCGGTGCGAGCGACGCCGTCCATCTGCACCTCGTAGAGCCCCACCGTCCAGATGTAGAGAACGTTGGCAAAGAAGTAGACGAGCAGGTACGGAATGCCCACGTCGCCAAAAAGCGCCATCGTGACCGGCATGCCCACGAACATGATGGAGCCGCCTGAAAAGCACGCGGTGAAGACGCCCGACACCTCCTTCGTGACGAGGCCGAACCTCACGAATAGCCGCGCCACGACGTGATTGAGCCCGATCACAACAAAGGGCAGAAAGCCCATTTTGAGCAATTCCACCAGCTGATCATGCGTGAACTTGCTCGTCATGGCGTAAAAGAGCATGAACGGAATCGCGAGATTCACGATCTTGCTCACCAAGCGGCGGCCGTGATCGTCCGCCAAGCCCTTGTCGGCGACGTACCAGCCGACAAGCCCGATGAAAATGAGCGCCGCAATGTTGGACAAGGGTTGAATGAAGGCGTCAAGCACGAAAGTCTCCTGAGGTTGTCACAACGCCTTCGAGTGTAGCCGCAGCGCGTTTACAGAACGCGATCACCCTTTTATCATTTAGATGTCTTCTAACCCTCTTGAGGTATGTTCATGTCCAACTCCGCCGTCGCCCAGCGCTCGCCCCTTTACCAACAGGTGAAGCACATCCTCATGCGCCGCCTCACCGACGGCGAATGGAAGGCGGGCGACAAACTCCCCGCAGAGCCCGTGCTCGCCCGCGAAACGGGCGTGAGTCTGGGAACGCTTCGTCATGCAGTGGAGCTTCTCGTAGCGGACGGCGTTCTGACGCGGCGCCCCGGCGTCGGCACCCTCGTGCGCACCTTTCAGACGGAAGGCTACTGGAACCGCTTCCAGCCCATTGAGCGGTTGGACGGCAAGCCCCGCTTTGACCTGCGCCGCCTGATCGTTTTTGAACACGTAGCGCCCCCAGCTGAGGTGGCGGCCTCGCTTCACGTGCCGCCCAGCGAACCGGTGATACGGATCGTGCGTCATCTTTTGAAGTTGGAATCGGGCGTTGAAACCACCGCTTTGATCGACGAAGACTATCTCTCGCCCGTCGTCTTCCCCACGCTCACCGAAGCGCAAATGCTGCTGCGGTACCGTCCTGAAGACTCGCTCTACAAGTTCTACGACCGCGAGCTCGGCGTCGTGATCACCAACCAGAAGTGCACAGTGCGCTGCGAGCGCGTCACCGGAGCGCTCGCTCAGTCGCTCGGCCTCCCCGCGGACTTCGATCAGACGATGCTGCGGCTCGAGCGGCTTTCCATGACCTACGGCCGCACGCCCGCGGAGCACCGCATCACGCGCGCGGAGCCGGAACACCTTCAGGTGGCCTTTGACCTCACCTGACGGCTAGCGAACGTCCTTGCGGCCGAGATAATGACCGCTCGCGTCATACTGCCGTCCATTGGCGTCCTCACGCCCCAAGTAATGTCCCGCGGCGTCGTAGCGCCGGCCGCCGGCATCCTTCCGGCCGAGGTAATGACCGCTCGCGTCATACTGCCGGCCGTTCTTGTCCTCCCGGCCGGCGTAGTGCCCGCCCGCATCGTAACGACGGCCGTTCTCCGCCTCGCGCCCGACGTAGCGCCCCGCAGCGTCATACCGCCGGCCGTTGTCATCCTGGCGGCCCAGGTAGTGACCGGTTGAATCGTAGTTACGCTCGCCCGCCCCCGCGAGTGTCGCTGCGGCGAAGAGCGCGAGCCCCGCAATCAACATGCGTCGTGAAGTCATTTTGCCTCCTCGTCGCTTTTTCAAAGCCGCTTTCGTCCATCCTTCCAGACGCCTGTCACCGTCAGCGTGTGAAGCGCTTCAGGCGGCACCGTGAAGGGGTTGGCGGAAAGCGTGATGAAGTTCGCGCGAGCCCCCGGCTCGATCAGCCCGACGCGACAGCCGTCAGGCAGAACAGCCGCGGCGCGGCTGGTGTAAAGCGACAAAGCCGTGCCGATCGAAACCGCCTCCTGCGCATTGAAGGAGCCGCCGTCCGAATCCTTTCGCGTCACCGCCGCCTCAAGGCAGGCGAAGACGTCGTCCGTGTCGCCCCAGGTCGTGCAGGGCGCGTCGGACGAGAGAGCGAAGGGATGAACCGCCTGAGCCATGCGCTTTACGGGATAGATTGCCTGGAAGTCGGCCTTTTCAAGCGCCGCGTGATAGCTGCGCCACTCCGCGAAGGGAAAGATCACCTGCGTCGTGAGGCCGATGCGGTGCCCCTGCTTTTGCAGCGCCGCGATCCGCTCGAGCTGGTCCGGCCGGATCATGCTCGCGTGCTCAAGCCGCACATTGGGCCACGGCGCCCCCGTGAGCCAGGGCCTCTCGTCCGCGAGCCACCCCAGCACGGCATCGATCGACCGATCGCCCATGATGTGAATCGCCACTTGCACCGCATTGCGCCGCGCAAAGGCGACGGCGGCGCGAAAGACCGGTTCTTCCAACGTCATCATGCCGGCCGGATGCTCAAGGCGGCTGCCGTCCGCAGGCTGACGATAGGGATGCCGCACCGCGGCGGTGCGCCCCGAAATCGAGCCGTCCGCAAAGAGCTTCACGCCCCCGTAGCGCACGTCGCCTGTTGTTTCGTCCGCCGTGAAGTCCGACATGCCGCAGGGATCGCTCCCGCCCTGCCACACCGCGTAGAGAACCATTTCAACGGGCAGGCCCCGCCGCGCGGCCTCGCGGTAGAGCTGCAAAGGATCCGTCCCGTCGCCGCTCCGGTGCGCCATCATGTCGCAGGTCGTGAGAATGCCGTGATGGAGGTAGTGCTCCGAAAGCCGCAGAATGTCGGCCAGGTCCGTTTCAAAAGTCTTCGCCGGACGCGCCTTGCCGGCCACATAGTTCACGGCGCCCAGCTCGATGAGGCGGCCGTCAGGCCGCCCCTCGGCGTCCCGACCGAAGGCGCCGCCCTCGGGATCGGGCGTGTCGCGCGCAATGCCGGCGAGTTCGAGCGCCTTCGTGTTCACCACCGCGCTGTGGTAGTCCGAGCGACGAATCCAGACGGGACGCTCCGTGCTCACGCGATCAAGGTCCTGCCGCAGCGGCGTTCGGTGCTCCGCGAGAAGACTCTCGTCGTAGCCCCAGCCGTCGATCCACCCCGTCCCCGCCTTCGCAGCGGGCGACTCAACAAGCGCCGCCACAAGCTCGTCGATCGAACGAACCTTGGGCGGCGTGCAGGGCACGGCGGCAAGCGTCATCGCGAGCCCTTCGGGATGAGCATGCACGTCAAGAAATGCCGGCATCACGAAAGCGCCGCCAAGATCCACTTCAACGTCGGCGTCCGCCCTCCCGCCCCCAACAAAGAGATCGTCCTGCACGGTGAACTCCGTGAGGAAGGCGTCGGATTCGCGGCCCGTGAAAGCGTGAAGATTCTTGTAGTGAATGCGCGGCATGGTGATGTGCTCCTGCTTCTGATGCATCTGGCACATTGTAGGAGCCGCACCGCCGGCAGTTTTTCTCATCGCACGCTGCGAGACGAAACGCCCTCGAAATTTGCTTCAGCCCGCTGTTTCCTATTGACAATTCAGCACGAGCCATTGTGAGGAAATTTCGTTTCAAATTTGAACATTCGAGCCTGCGCGGCAAAGTTTCACACCCAAAAACGGCATGCGATAATGCCTTGCTGAGGATAAAACGCCATGACAACCATCGGCCTGCTCGCCTGCCCCTCGGTGCTTCAGATTTTGAAGTACTCAGAGACTCGGATCAGATCTACGTCGCCAAAACCGCATTGATCTGCAAACTGGCTGCCTTGAGCCTGAATTTTTTCTGACGCGTCCTCGTCGATTCGGCAAGTCGTTGCTCGTCAAATCATGACAAAAATCAATAATTTACCCGCCCTTCCATTGGGTACATCTAACTTCGAGATACTTCGACTTTCCAATATGATCTACGTGGATAAGACCGCGCTGATCTACCAACTCGCCTCTCTGCGGCAGAAATTTTTCCTCACCCGTCCGCGCCGCTTCGGGAAGTCGTTGCTTGTGAGCACGTTTGCGTCGCTTTTTCGCAACGGGCTCAAGCATTTCTCAGGTCTGGCAATTGAAAAGCTATGGACAGACAAGACCTACAAAGTTGTTGAAATCGACTTTTCTGAAATAAAAAATGCAACTCGGTCCGGAACGTTTGAAAATCGGTTTTGCGGACTTCTACGCGCTTCATTCGAGCCATTTGGGTTTCGGTACAAAAAATCTGAAGACATTGACATAATTCAACAGCTTTCGAACTGGCTTAAAACGCAAGAAGGCAATTCGTTCGTTCTTCTAATCGATGAGTACGACGCCCCCCTGACAGCCTGTTTAGAAGACAAGGAACTATTCAATGCCACCAGAACGCGACTTTCCGATTTTTATGCCACCGTCAAATCCAACGACGCCTGCTGGCGATTTGTGTTCATCACCGGCATAGCCAAGTTCAACCAAACGGGGATATTTTCAGAGCTTAATAATTTCACCGACGTATCGCTCAATCCTCTCTTTGCCTCACTGCTTGGCTACACAGAGCAAGACATTGATCAGTACTTTGCAGAATATATTGAAAAGTCCGCAAAAGAACTTAATTTACCAAACACTGAGATTCGAAACAAACTTCAGGAGAACTATGACGGTTACTGCTTTGACGAGGCAGTTTCCGAGCATCTGTACGCTCCCTGGTCTGTTTTACAATTTTTCAGCTGGCCGTCACTAGGCTTTAAGAACTACTGGATGGGCAGCGGTGGCAGTCTCACCTTGTTGCAGAAATACCTGCATGCTCACGCCCTCCAAACGCCTGAAAACTACGCCAGCGAACAGAGTGTTTTCGTAAACGATTGGTCGGCTTCCTCAGATTTTGACGGTATAAATGATTTAGTGCTTCTGACGCAAGCTGGTTATCTCACTATCAAACGCCGGGATGATGACGCCTTTTACGTCAGCTATCCCAATCGGGAAGTCGCTGATTCATTGGGAACACTTTATCGCCGCCTGCTTTTGAAGGAACAAACGCTGGCGGCTGTTGGTGCTGGCGCACTTGGCGAAGCCGTGCGCGAAGGCAACGCTGACTTGCTCTTCGATCAAGCCAACCACGCCTTTGCCAGCATTGACTACCAACAGAATCCCATCGCGAACGAGAAGCACTGTCAGGCATTCCTGCAGATCTTCCTTTCAGGGCTGAGCCTATCCGTCATTGCAGAGCAACATAGTGCACTGGGCCGAAGTGATCTTGAAATTGATGCGCCGAAAGTTCACTGGGTGTTTGAGCTCAAGTATCAACGCAAAGGAGAATCTGTTGACGCTTTGCTCTCAAAAGCCGCTGAGCAAATCACCGAGAAGCGATACGGAGCCACGTCAAAAAAGCCTCTGATTCGCGTAGCCGCCGTGTTCTCGGAAGAGAAGCGGATGTTCGTGCGCTGGCAACAAGTCGCCTGAAAACAGCTGACGTCGCGCTATATTTGGAAGACGCTTTTTTTGTTTTGCACACTATGAAATCACTTCCCCTTGGTCAACAGTCCTTCGCCGATCTGATAACCGGTAACAACTATTACGTTGACAAAACGCCGTTCATCAAAGCGATGATGGAGTATGACGCGCAGGTATTGCTTGTCACGCGTCCGAGGCGCTTCGGAAAGACGCTTTTCATGGATACGTTGCAACGTTTTCTCGCGATTGATCCAGCAAATCCCGGCAACAGCGACGCCAACGCCCGGCTTTTTGCCGGACTCAGGATTCTTGAGAACAAAACCTTCTGCGACGCCTGGATGGGGCAGCATCCCGTCATCAGCCTGTCGCTGAAGGACATTTTGGGAAGCTCCTTTGAATTAGCCTACAAGAAATTCGCCAATCTTCTGTGCGCACTGGCGGATCAGCATGCCTTTTTGCTGGAGAGTCCCCGACTGTCACAAAGACAGAAAACGTTGCTTTCCCGCTACCTCGATCCAGATTACCTGCGCAATTCGGACAATCAGGATCAGGCGGAAAGTTTCCTAAAAGAGCTCTCATCCATGCTGAAGGATCACTACGGCCGGAAAGTCGTCCTGCTCATTGACGAGTATGACGTGCCGCTTGCGAAGGCGGCCGCCCGCGGCTATTACGACAAAATGGTGGATGTAATCCGCAATTTTCTGTGCGAAGCGTTGAAAACATACCCTGCAACGGAAGCCTTCCTTTTGAAAGGCATTCTCACCGGTTGCCTTCGTGTGAGCAAAGAAAGCATCTTCACCGGACTCAACAATCCTGCGGTCAATACAGTCGCTTCCGAAAGTGATGCTTTGAGCGAAGCCATCGGCTTTACGGAGTCCGAAGTCAAAAGTCTGCTGTCCTATTACAAGCTCGGCTCGCGGTTTGACGTTGTCAAAGCCTGGTACGACGGCTATCGATTCAATGAAAGCGACATTTACTGTCCTTGGGATGTCATCAATTTCTGTACAGAGTCGCTTGATTTTCGTAATCCGCTCGATTATTACCCGAGAAACTACTGGGCCAACTCTAGCAGCAACGATGTCATTGACGAATTCCTAGGTTTTCTCTCCGGAGATGACACTGACAAGATGCAGACGTTGGTCGACGGCGGCACGATCGACATCACCGTGAACGAGAAGCTCAACTACGGCGAGCTCGCGAACCACAATTCGGACGACTTCTGGACGTTGCTTTTCTACACCGGCTACCTCACCGTTGCCGAACGAAAGGCAGAACATCCGCTCGACTTTCGGGTGCGCATTCCCAACGAAGAAATTCGAGAGACTTTCCGAAAATCGATTGTCGACCATTTCTCCAAGGACAATGCAGCCTGTGCTCAGCATGGCCTGCAACTTGCGAAGGCCGCCTTTGCGGGCAACGCTCCAGGCATGAAGTCGGTGTTGCTTCCTGTGTTGGAGAGCTATGTTTCGGTTCGAGACGCCGCCACCCGATCAAAACCCGAGAACTTTTATCAAGGCTTTCTCGCGGCGTTGATCTCCTGCGCCGGCACCGCCGTTCGGAATTTTGCCTCCAACAGCGAAGCGGGCGACGGTTACGCCGACTTTCTGTTCACCTCT
>CAVJUB010000016.1:0-34707 GCA_963652545.1 Hallella faecis
TCAGAAGTCTTTGGAGGCGCGGCAACAGCTTGAGGCATACGCCCGAACGGCGCATCTGCGGGATCTGCCAGGCTTGAAAAAAGTGGCCGTTGTTTTCGTTGGGACTGAAATAAAATCGTTTGAATACGTTTGAAGGCGATGGTGCAGAGGAACGGGAGTATGAAGACGTGGTGTTTCGCTGCGGCGCTCGCTTTGCCGCTCGCGGCGGTGGCGGCTGAGGCGCCGAGCTATGACTGCCGAGGAATCGAGGTCTACTTTTCGCCCAACGGCGGCGCTCAGAACGCCATCGTGCAACAGATCGCGGGCGCTCGAAAGGAAATCCTCGTGCAGGCCTTTCACTTCTCAAACGACGCCATCATCGAGGCGCTCATCGCCGCGCAGAAGCGGGGCGTCAAGGTGACGGCGGTGCTCGACACCGAGAACCGCCATCGGAAGTCTTCCGGGGCGCCGGCGCTTGCGGCAAGCGGCGTGACGGTCTTGATCGACGACGAGCACCACACGGCGCACAACAAGCTGCTTCTCATCGACGGCACGACGGTCATCACGGGAAGCTTCAACTACAACAAGAACGCGGAAGCGAAGAACGCCGAGAACATTCTCGTGCTTCCGTGCGAGCCGCTCGCCAGGCGCTACATCGAGAACTTCGAGGCGCACCGCGCGCACAGCGACGCGTGGACGGGACTGCAGCCGGCGGCGAAGGAACAGCCGTAGGCGGTTGCCTCGCTGAAATCATTGAGAGATGTCGCCAGCGGCGTAGCGCTCCAGCTTTCGCCAGTACGGTCTCTTTTTGGTGCCGCAGGCCTAGGAGGCTACATGTCGTCGGCCGACAGTCCGCGGATGGAGAGATCGAAGTTCTGCAGCGACTTGTTGGCTTGAAGGAAGGCTTCGGCCTTCATTCGGACTTTGACTTCGTCGTACTTTTTTGAATTGAGTTTCACCTCGGCAATTTCGATTTTTTGGGCTGAGCGGCTGACGGCGACGACGTCAATTTCATTGATGCCTTGTTTGTCCCACCAGCCGCCGACGCTTTCCCACTGCGCGTTGGCTAGATAGGAAGACAAGAACCAGCGCTCCAAACTGCGCCCCAGGAATTGGCTGAGATTGGCGCGGCAGTAGTTTTTGGCGCCTTCCCAGTTGCCAGCTTCAATCAGACGGCGAGGATCAGCGGGCGTGATGAAGGTAAGCCAGAAGAGGAAGTACTGATCGCAAATAGCGTACTTCGTATTCTTTTTTTTGTCGTCCTCATTGAAAAGGGGCTTGATGCGGCGAATGATGCCGAAGCGTTCGAGGCGCGACAGGTATGGCGCTAGTTGTGAGGCGGCATTTACGCGGTCCTCAATTTCAGCCCATTTTGTGGCGCCATTTGCGATAGCGCGAAGAATTTCAAAATAGGTTTGGGCTTCGGCGCGGAATTCATTTGAAAGATAAATGTCTCCCTCATAGCGCAACCAGGCGCCGGCGACGGAGAAGACATAATCGAGCATGCCCTCGGTGTTCAGCCGATCGGATTCGGCGAGCAGCGACAGGTATTGGGCGACGCCGCCCGTGAGGGAATAGACCGCGAGCAGATCGGCGTTGGTGGCTGCGGGGTTCTCCGTGTGGACGATCTCCTTGATGACGGCGGGGGTGAAGGGCTTCACATCGATAAGCCCGGAGGGGCGGCCGTAGAGCGGCTGACTGTTGTCGCCGAAGATTTGCTCCATGGCACTTAGAATCGAGCCGCTCATGACGAGAAGCAGCCGGGATTGCTCCTTTTTGAGATCCCAGACTTTCTGCAGCTGAGACCAGACGCGGGGCGCTACGAGGTTGAAGTCCTGACATTCGTCGATGATGCAGACGCATTCGCGCTGGCGAGAAAGGGACATCAGGTAGTTCACCAGTTCGGCGACCGTGGTGATGGCGGGAGGAAACTCCACATCGTAGGTGCGGCAGACCTCGGCCAGCCACGAAGCGACGAGTTCTGCTTCCGAGGTTCTGCGTTCTACAAAGAAATAGAAGACGGGAACTGTGTTCCTGGCATTCTCAAAAGCTTTCAGAATGAGAGTGGTTTTCCCGACGCGGCGGCGGCCGATGACGGTCACCATTTGGGAGATGCTCTTTGTTTGAACGATCTGCAGGTAGTTGCGCAGGGCGTGCAGCTCTTCTTCACGGCCGTAGAAACGCATGATGGCGGTCCCTAAATGATAGGGAGAGGATTTTAACATAAAGCAGTTTTACGTAAAATGATTTTACGTAAAGTCACTTTACGTTATCGTGGCACCTCAGAGCGGCAAATGACAGTGGCAAAGGCTGCTGTCGCTTGAGCTTGAGAGGGGCGGCATCGGAGGTTTTAGCAGACGTCCGCCTTCGCGTCCTTCGTCACCGCCGTGAAGAACTCATAGCGCTCCGCCGAAATCTTCCCCGCGTCCACGGCGGCGCGCACGGAGCAGCCCGGCTCGTGCAGGTGCGTGCAGTTGTAGAAGCGGCAGCCTTGGGCGCACTCCAAAATGTCGGGCATCGCGCGCAGCACGTCGTTTCGCGTCACGTGGGCGAGTCCGAACTCCTGAAACCCCGGCGAATCGATGACGGCGCTTTCCTTGCCGCCGATCTCGGCGCGGTAAAGGCGCGTGGCGGTGGTGGTCTGCTTGCCGAGGTCAAGCGCCTCGGAAAATTCCCGCGTCGCGGCCTGCGCTTCCGGGATGAGGGCGTTGAGGATCGTGCTCTTTCCCATGCCGGACTGGCCGATGAGAAGCACGGTCTTCCCCGCAAAAATTGGCGCGAGGGCGGCCACGGCGGCTTCCGTGTTCTGCGCCGTGAGAGAAATGGAGGGGCAGCCGTCGCGGTCGTTCAATTCCTGCGCGAACCGATCCGCCGCCTCGCGGCCGTCGGCGAGGTCCGCCTTGTTGCGAATCGCCATCACGTCAATGCCGGCTGTTTTGGCCGCGACGACGGCGCGCCACACGAACCACGGATTGAAGGTGGGGCGGGGCGCAAAGACGACGGCGACAAGATCGATGTTGGAGGCGAGCTCCTTGATGCGCCATTCGTCGCTGCGAAAAAGGAGGTTTGCGCGCGGTTCGATCGATTCGACGGCGAGCGTCTTTTCGTCCGCCGGGGTGCAGACGACGCGGTCGCCCACGACGACGTCGCCCTTTTTGCCGCGGCGGCGGGCTTCATAAACGGCGCCGTCTTCGGTCTGAGCGTAGTAGTGGCGGCCGTGGCCGGCCACGATGCGGGCGGTGATGGTCATCGATTTCCTTTGATGGCGTCGCCAGGGATGGGGTTGAAGCTCACGGCGCGGGCGGCGAGCGCGGCGCGCTCGCGCAGGGCCAGCGTGCGCTCGCGCCAGAGCCGGGCGTTCTTTTCGTTGCGGCGGCGGCGACGTTCGGCGACGACGGCCGCAAACTGGCCGGCGAGGTCGCCTTCAAGCGCCGTGCGAGCGGTCTGAGCCGCGCGCTTCATCTTCTGTTCGTCAATGAAGGCCTGCGTGATGCGCTGCGTCACGTGCGGGCGGATGTGGTTCGCAAGGGAGAAGAAGCGGCTCGGCGTCAGGGTGTTCCGGTAGTCGTGGTGCAGCTTCACCAGCGCGCGGATGAAGGGCTTGGAGCCCACGAGCCGCACGGCGTAGGCGTCTTCGTCAAAGTCCAGAAGCCGCGTGAAGGCGTGAATGGCAAGCACGAGCGGGTAGAGAACGACGGGCACGACCGTTGCCGTGATAAGCAGGAGCAGCCCCGGATTCACCGACCCGTGCACGACGGCAAGCGCCGGGTTGATGTTCAAGGCGGCGTAGAAGTCGGGCCAGATCGCGAGCAGCGAAAACCCCCACCAGAAGAGACAGGAGAGCGTCGCAAAGAACACAAAGAGCACGGGGCGGTGCCAGCGGCAGAGGCGACCCGAGGCGCAGGCGACGACAGCGAGGAGTTCGTCTTCGGAGAGAATCGTCGCGGCTTCCGTAAAGATTACGAGGCGGCGGGGGCGCAAGGGGCGGCGGCAGAAATAGGCGTTGCCGTGGCGCCAGCCTGCGGGCTTGTCGCCCGTGCAGATTTCCGTGTTTTTGAAGCCTTCGGACTGAAGAAATTTGAGGATGGCGGACTTTCGGGGGCCGTCTGCCATGGGGGTGACGTTCGAGGCGTAGCCCGCAACCCAGTCTGTCTTTAAAAAAATCCGCCACGCCAGCCACGCCACCGACGCCAGGGCGGCGAGCATCCACCAGACGTAGCTCGCGATGTTGAGGATGTAGAGCACCCCGAGAAGGAGCGGAATGGCGACGAGAAGCCCGGTGGCGGTGTCCGCGAGCTTTTCCTTCACCCACGCGGAGGAGCGCGTCTTCTCGTAGCCGTAGCGCTCGTTGATGCGAAACTGCTTCCACCAGGCGAGGGGAAAGTCGATCACGGCGAGAACGAACATCACCGTAAAGCACATCGTGAACTGCGAGAGAAGCCCTGAGCCCATGACGGCCATGGTGCCGGCGGCGAGAAAGTTGAAGCCGTTTCCCAAAGTGAGCAGCAGACAGATGATGGCGCCCAGGTAGGCGTTCACGAGGTCCGCCTGCGACGTTTCGCCCGTGTAGTCCGCCGCCTTGCGGTGAACGGCGAGCGGCACGCTGCTGCGGAAGGCGGCCGGCAGCTTGTCCGCGGCGTGTTCGGCCGAGCGCACCTGCGCGATCGTGAGCGCCGTCTGCATGCAGACGTAAAAGGCGACGAGCCCCACGAAGCAGGCGTTGAGAAAGTGAGCGATGTCGGACATGACCGAGGTCAGAGTAAAATGGACAAATCAACCAATAAGAATAGCGGCTTTGCGCGCGTTTGGGAAAGCGCCGCGGCCCCTTTTTTGAAGCGAGATTTTTCACTATGGAAACCATCGAACGCGATCCGCGCTACAGCGACACCAATCTCATCTGGATTGACATGGAGATGACGGGGCTGCAGCCGGAGGTGAACCGCGTGCTTGAAATTGCGGCGATCATCACGGACGCGCAGTTGAACATCCTCCACGAAGGCCCCGTGATCGCGATTCATCAGCCCAAGGAAATCCTGGACGGCATGGACGCCTGGAACACCGAGACGCATACGCGTTCGGGCCTTGTGAAGCGGTGCTTGGAGAGCACGATCGACGAAGAGGCGGCCACCGACCTCTGTCTTGAAGTCTTCAAGAAGTTCGTGCCGGCCGGCAAGGCGCCGATGTGCGGAAACACCATCGGCCAGGACCGCCGCTTCATGGCGCGCTGGATGCCGCGCCTTGAAAACTACTTCCACTACCGCAGCATCGACGTCTCCACCTTGAAGGAGCTCGCAAAGCGCTGGAAGCCCGAGGCGGTCGCCAGCTTCAAGAAGTCCACGCGCCACGAGGCCCTTTCCGACATTCAGGAGAGCATCGACGAGCTCATTCACTACCGCAAGACGATCATGACGATCTGACGCCAGTCGCGCGGCCAGGACAAAAAATCGGGCGGAGACTTTGCGGTTGCCGCCCGATTGCTTTGACGGCGCCGCGCCGCCCGCTACAATCCGCCGACTGTTTTCAATTCTCAACTTCGATTCTTATGGCTGTCCGCAAGCGAAATTCTGACTATCAGGAATCCTCCATCCGCGTTCTGAAGGGGCTCGAGCCCGTGCGCCAGCGCCCCGGGATGTACACCCTCACGGACAATCCGCTGCACATCATTCAGGAAGTGATTGACAACGCGAGCGACGAAATCCTCGCGGGGTTCGGCACCTCGATCACGCTGACGCGAGGCGCCGACGGCTCGATCACGGTGGAGGACGACGGCCGCGGCATTCCGACGGGCATTCACCCCACGGAAGGCGTGCCTACGGTGGAGCTCGTCTTCACGCAGCTGCATGCGGGCGGCAAGTTTGACAAGACGTCGGGCGGCGCCTACACGTTTTCGGGCGGTCTGCACGGCGTGGGCGTCTCGGTGACGAACGCGCTCTCCCTCTCGATGGACGTCACCGTCTGGCGCGAAGGGCAGGAGTTTGACATTGGCTTTGCAGGGGGCGACGTCGTGCGTCCGCTCACCTCAAAAAAGAGTCCGCGCGCAAAGAGCGCCACCGGCACCCGCGTCACCTGCCGCCCCGATCCGAAGTACTTCGATTCGCCGGAGATTCCCGAAGCCTCGCTCGTGCGGCTCTTAAAGAGCAAGGCGGTGCTCCTGCCGGGCGCTTCCGTCACCTACATCAACGCCGCGACGGGCGCCGAGCAGCACTGGAAGTACGAAGGGGGCTTGAAGGAATATCTCCTCGCCGAAGTGCCGGACCCCGCTGTGGTGCCCGCGTTTGAAGCGCAGGGCTGGGCGGACGAAACGACGGAAGGCTTTGCCGCAGGCGAAGGCGCGGCGTGGGTGGTGCTCTGGACGGAGGAAGGGGGGCTCACGCGCGAGAGCTTTGTGAACCTCATTCCGACGCCGGCGGGCGGCACGCATGAAGCGGGCCTGCGCGACGGGCTTTTCGGCGCCATGAAGGCCTTCATGGAGGCGCACGGCCTCATGACGAAGGGCGTGAAGCTTCTCGCGGAAGACATTTTTGCGCGCGCGAGCTTCATTCTCTCCTGCAAGGCGCTCGATCCGCAGTTTCAGGGGCAGACGAAGGAGAAGCTCACGAGCCGCGATGCGCTGCGGCTGGTGTCGGGCTTCGTGCGCCCGCAGTTTGAGTATTGGCTCAACGATCACGTCGAAGAGGGCAAGAAGCTCGCCGAGCTCGTGATCGATCAGGCGAAGAAGCGCCAGCGCCAGGCGCAGAAGGTGGAAAAGAAGAAGAGCTCCTCGGTCGCCGTGCTCCCCGGCAAGCTCACCGACTGCGAAAGCACCGACATCTCCCGAAACGAGCTCTTCCTCGTGGAGGGCGACAGCGCCGGCGGCACCGCCAAGCAGGGCCGCGACAAGGAATGCCAGGCGATTCTTCCCCTGCGCGGCAAGATCCTCAACACGTGGGAGGTGGAGAACGACCGCATCTTTGCGTCGCAGGTCATTCACGACATCGCGGTGGCGGTGGGGGTGGATCCCCACAAGCCCGGCGAAGACGCGGACCTGAAGGGCCTGCGCTACGGCAAGATCTGCATCCTCGCCGATGCCGACGTGGACGGAAGCCACATTCAGGTGCTGCTGCTGACGCTCTTTTACCGGCATTTCCCGAGCTTGATCGAGCAGGGGCACGTCTACATCGTGCAGCCCCCGCTTTTCCGCGTGGACGTGCCGAAGACGCGAACGAAGCCTGCGAAGAACATCTACTGCTTGGACGACAAGGAGCTCGCCCGGACGATGGCGAAACTCAAGAAGGACGGCTTTGCCGAAGACAAGCTCGTCGTCTCCCGCTTCAAAGGCTTGGGCGAAATGATGGACGACCAGCTCCGCGAGACGGCCTTCGAGCCCGACACCCGGCGCCTCCTTCCCGTCACGATGGGGGACGTCGCCCGCGCGGCCACCGACGAAGTGATGAGCCTATTGATGGCGAAGGGCGAAGCTGCCGGCCGCCGCGTCTGGATGGAGCTCCACGGCGACGATGTGGAACTTGACGTTTAAGGCTGGGCGCCCGTGTTGACGGCGATTCTTTCGGAAGTCTCCACGTCGCCCCAGGCGGCGATGACGGCCGCGGCGCTCGTGCTGCTCCTTCTTGCGGTGGTGATCCTCGCGGTGCTGCTCGTGCGCTCCTATGGCGCTGCGGCGCGCGAGGCGGCCTTCGGGCGGGGCTTGGCGCAGGCGCTCTCCGACGCCTTGGAGCGCAATCAGCACGAAGACCAGACGACGCTTGCGGTGCAGATGAACGCGGTGCGAAGCGACTTGATGGCGGTGAGCGACGCGATCAAGCAGGAGCAGCACGCGGCGGCGATGGGGCTCGCGGACCGGCTGTCTCACGTGCAGGAAGCGCAGGGGACGCGGGACCGGGACATGCTGCAGGCGGTGGCAGACCTTCGGACCGAAGTCGCGCGGCAGCTCGCGGTCGTGCGCGAAACGAACAGCGCCGCAGTGGCGGCGGTGCAGGCGACGGTGGAGGAAAAGCTTCAGGACACGCTCGCCTCGCGCCTCACGGAAAGCTTCAAGACGGTGGAGGCGCAGCTCTCCGCCGTGCACCGGGGGCTGGGCGAAATGCGCGAAATGGCGCAGAACGTGGACGGCTTGCGGCGCATCCTCACCAACGTGAAGACCCGCGGCACCTTTGGCGAAGTGCAGCTGGCGATGATCCTTTCGGACATCCTGACGCCCGAGCAGTACGACGTCAACGTGGCGACGCGCCCCAAGGCGACGGAGCGCGTGGAGTTTGCGGTGAAGCTGCCCGGGCGCGCCCCGGGCGAAACGGTGTACCTCCCGATTGACGCGAAGTTTCCTTTGGAAGACTACGAGCGGCTTCTCGCTGCTTCAGACGCCGCGGATGCGGCGGGCGTCGCGAAGAGCCTCAAGGGGCTTGAAAACCGCCTGCTCCTTGAAGCCGGCAAGATTCGCGAGAAGTACGTCGAGGTGCCGTACACGACGGAATTCGCCGTCCTCTACCTCCCGGTGGAGAGCCTCTGGGCCGAGGTGCTGAAGATTCCGGGGCTCGTTGAGCGGCTGCAGCGGGAGTTTCATGTGATGGTGGCGGGGCCCACGGTGCTGGCGTCGCTTTTGAACAGCCTGCAGATGGGCTTTCGCACGCTCGCGATTGAAGAAAAGAGCGCTGAGGTGTGGCGGCTTCTCGCCGTGGTGAAGACGGAGTTCGAGCGCTTTGCCGAAGCCGTTGGAAAGGTCGAGAAGCGCATCGAGGGCGTGACGGGGGATCTATCGCAGCTGAGAACCCGCACCAATGTGATGAACCGGCGCCTGAGGGACATCCGTCCCGACGGGGGCGCCGCGCCGGCGGTGAAGGCCGCAGACGAAAGCCAAGAATTTTGTGAATAACCCTGACTTTTTTGGGTGAAGAACTATGACGAAACGTGAGTCCGAAACGCCGGAACTGTTCCCGACCGAAGCGGCGCCGGAGACGGCGGCCGAGCCGGAAATGACGGAAGCCGGAGAGGCGCCGGAAGCGGCGGCCGCAGGTGAAGAAGCGGCGCCTGAGGGACCGAAGAGCCTGCTGCCCGAAGCGCTTCAGGGCGACCTGCCCCCCAAGGGCGGCGACGGCGAGGAGCTCACGCTCGCGCACTACGCGGCCCGCGCCTACTTGGAATATGCGCTCTCGGTCGTGAAAAGCCGCGCGCTTCCGGACGTGGTGGACGGCATGAAGCCCGTGCAGCGCCGCATTCTCTACGCGATGCAGCGCCTGCACCTCACGGCGGCGGACCGGTACTCAAAGAGCGCCCGCGTCGTGGGCGACGTCATCGGCAAATACCATCCGCACGGCGACCAGGCGGCCTACGACGCCATGGTGCGCATGGCGCAGCCCTTCTCGATGCGCTACCCATTGGTGGACGGCAAGGGCAACTTCGGCAGCCGCGACGGCGACGGTCCGGCCGCCATGCGATACACGGAGGCGCGCCTGCAGAAATTGGCCGGCCTCCTGCTGGACGAAATCGACAGCGACGACGTGGACTTCATCGCCAACTACGACGGCACGCTGCAGGAGCCGACGGTGCTCCCGGCGAAGCTCCCCTTGATTCTTTTAAACGGCGCGAGCGGCATCGCCGTGGGCATGGCGACCGAAATCCCGCCCCACAACCTGAAGGAAGTGGCGCAGGCGGTGCTTCTGCTTCTTGAAAAGCCGCAGGCGACCTTGGATGAGATCCTCGCCGTGCTGCCCGCGCCGGACTTCCCGGGGGGCGCTCAGATCATCTCGTCCCCGGCGGAAATCCGCGCCGCCTACGAGTCGGGCCGCGGCAGCTTCAAGATGCGCGCCCGCTATCACTTTGAAGACTTGCAGCGCGGCCAGTGGCAGCTCGTTGTGGACGAACTGCCGCCCGCCGCCTCCTCGCAGTCGGTGCTCTCGGAATTGGAAGAGCTCACGAATCCCAAGCCCAAGACGGGGAAGAAGGCGCTTACCGCCGAGCAGCAGCAGACGAAGGCCGCGATGCTCGCGATCCTCGACAAGATGCGCGACGAAAGCAGCAAGGAAAAGCCGGTGCGCCTGGTGTTCGAGCCGAAAACCTCGAAGATCGACCGCGACGTCTTTGTGAACACGCTTTTGGCGCAGACGTCCCTCGAATGCAACGCGCCCCTGAACCTTGTCATGATCGGCACGGACGGTCGGCCGGCGCAAAAGGGCCTGCAGACGATTCTCACGGAGTGGGTTGCGGCCCGCATGGGCATCGTGCGCGCAAGAACCGAGGCGCGATTGGCGAAGGTGAACGACCGGCTTCACATCCTCGAAGGCCGCACGATCTGCTGCGACAACATCGAGCGCGTGATTGAGATCATTCGCTTTGAAGAAAAGCCCGATGAGGTCTTGAAGAAGGAGTTCAGCCTTTCCGACGTGCAGGTGGAGGACATCCTCAACCTGCGCCTGCGCCAGATCGCCAATCTCGAGTACGAGAAGATTCAGAAGGAGATGGCGGACCTGCGTGAAGAAAAGGCGCAGTTGGAAAAGATCCTCGGGGACGAAAAGGTCTTGAAGCGCGTCATCGCCAAGGAGACGAAGGAGGCGGCAAAGCTCTACGGCGACGAGCGCCGCACGCTGGTCGAAGCCGCGAAGAAGGCCGTCGTGACGCAGAACGTCGTGAACGAGCCGATGACGATCGTCATTTCGCAAAAGGGCTACGTGCGCGCCCGCACGGGGCACGGGCACGACGCGTCGCTCATGAATTTCAAGGTGGGGGACGCCTTCCTCACGGCCTTGGAATGCATGTCGGCGGACACGCTCGTTGTCGTGGGCAGCAGCGGCCGCACGTATTCCGTTGCGGTGAGCCAGTTGCCGAGCGCGCGAGGCGACGGACTTCCGGTGGCAAGCTTCATTGAACTGGAGGCGGGCACCGAAATCGTGGGCTACCTCGCCGGAAAGGGTGACGAAACCGTGGTGCTCGCAACCGACAACGGCTACGGCCTGAAGTGCCGGCTTTCCGACCTCTTCTCCCGCATGAAGGCGGGCCGCGCCTTCCTGAAGCCGGACGCCGGCGCGACGCTCCTGCCGCCCTTGACGACCAGCGCGGCGACGCCGCAGTTGGCCTGCCTCTCGGAAGAAGGCCGGCTCCTTGTCTTTGACGTGGAGGAGCTCCGGGAATTGAACGGCGGCGGCAAGGGCGTCATTCTCATGGGCTTGAACGAGGGCGAGAAGCTCCTGGCGCTGCTGCCGGTCTCGGACGCGGGCTGCCTCGTGACGGGGCAGGGCCGCAGCACGGTGCGCCAGAAGACGCTCACCAAGGGCGACTGGCTCGAATTCTTCGGGCACCGCGCGCGAAAAGGCAAGGTGCTCGCCATCCGCTTTACGGCCACGGGGCTCGCGCCCTTGCCCGTGAAGACGGCGGAAGACGGCGCGGCGGCGACGCCCGCCGCCGAAGAGGAAGACGAACCCAAGCTTTTCTGAGGCCTTCATGACGCAGCAGCAGATCACGGACATGACGTCCGCCCCCCTTCGCAAGAACGCGGAAGCCTGCCGGCGGGCGGCCATGCGCCGGCCCGAGGAGGCGAAGCCGCGGACGATCGGAGAGAAGCTTCGCCTGATGGCGGGGTCGCTTTCGAACCGCCTTCTCACGCTCACCGCCCTCTGGGTGACCTTCATCGGGCTTCTCCTGGGCTACACCGTGGCGCTCGGCTGGCAGATGGAGGCGAGCTCCATGACGGTGAACCGGCTGGAGAACATGAAGACGCTCGTTTATCGGATGAACGCTTCGATGGACGAGGCGGCCGCGCCCCTGAGCTTTGACAGCACGATGCGGCGCTTTGTGGAGGAGCTGCGGCACCTGGAGACGGGGGACGACTGGCAGGGCTTTCACTTCATGCTCGTGGTGCCCGATCCCGCGCAGGTGGAGGGCATCAGCGAAGCGTGGACGGGACACATCCAGCCCCTCTTTTCCCGTGCGAAGGTGTTCGGCCACCCGGTGTCAAGCGCCAAGTTTGACTACTTCATCGGCCGAATGGAGACGCTGCAGCGCTCGATGGAGTCCGTGCGCGCCAGCCTTTACTGGCAGCAGCGCTGGATTCAGCTCGCGATCATTCTGCTCGCGGTGGGGAGCCTTTTTGTCATCATGGCGCTCCTCCTGCGCTGGGTGATCCGCCCCATCGAGACGCTCGCGGAAGGCATTCGCGCCGTGACGTGCGGCAACCTCATGACGCGCGTCAATCTGGAAGGCGGCAGCCTCGAATTTCAGCGCATCGGCCGCGGCTTCAACGACATGGCGGGGCGCTTGGAAGACCTCGTCATGAACTTGGAAGGCAAGGTCGCTGAGAAGACGGCGGTCGTGGAGGAGAAGAACCGCAATCTCGCGCAGCTTTACGAAATCTCCACCTACCTTTCGCGCCAGCATTCCGTGGACGAGATGTGCGAAGGCTTTGCCTCCCGTCTGATGCACGTCACGCCGGCCTCCGCCGTGGCGGTGTTTTTGCTGAACCCCAAGACGAACTGCCTGGAGCTCGCGGCCGCGAACGAACTGCCGGAGTCCCTTTTTGCGCACTGGACGGCCGAGCACATTGACGCCGAGCCCCTGAAGGACGTGTTGGAAAACGACCTTCCCATCCGCGTGACGGCGGACATGGCCCGCGACTACGTGGCGGAGCTGCGGGAAGTTACGGAAGAGCGGCGCTTCAAGACGATCTATCTCTTTCATGCCCGCAACGGCACGAAGAACATCGGCCTTTTCGCGCTTTACTTCACGGAGAGCGTGCTCCTGCCGGAATCCGTCTGCCGGCTCTATGAAAGCTTCGGCGCGCACCTCGGGCTCACGGTGGACAACGTGCGGCTCATCGAGCGCGACCAGCAGTACGCCGTGGTGCAGGAGCGCACGCTCATGGCGCAGGGGCTGCACGACTCCATCGCGCAGTCTTTGTCGTTCCTCAACCTTCAGGTGCAGCTTCTCGTCACGGGGCTCAAAAACAAGGACGAGGGGCTCGTCAACGACACTGTGGAGCAGATCCGCACGGGGGTGCAGGAGTGCTACGAAGACGTGCGCGAGCTGCTATTGAACTTCCGCGAGCGGCTCCACAAGGAGAACTTCGCGGCGGCGCTTCGGACGGCGATCGAGCGCTTTGAAATGCAGACGAAGCTCAAGGTGGAGATCACCTCCCGCGGGCGCGAGCCGGGGTTGACCGACAAAGAGCAGCTTCAGGTCATCTTCATCGTGCAGGAGGCGCTCGCCAACATCCGCAAGCACTCGCACGCGACGGAAGTGAAGATCGCGATCGAAAACGCGGGCGACTTCAGCGTCACCGTGATGGACAACGGCACGGGGATTGACGAGAAGCTCCTCGCCGAGCGCGGCAAGCGCCATGTGGGCATGAACATCATGCGCGAGCGCTCGGAAAAGATCGGCGCTCGGGTGACGATCGGCACCGTGGATCCGGCGGTCTTCCCGCACGGCACCGCCGTGAAGCTCACGCTCCCGGAAGCGCGCCTGCGCGAGGTGAGGTAAGAGGATGCGAATCATGATGTGGGTGGCGCTGCCAATTCTTGCGTTCATTCTCTGGCGGCGCACGGTGCGTCCGGCGGCGACGGGCGCGTGGCGGCCGTTTTGGATGGCGTTTGTGCTCCTGGGGCTCGCGAGCCCCGTCATCCCCAAGCTTTGGGGCGGCTCCACGGCGGCGCCCCTGATGCCGGCGCCGGCGCTGCTCGCAACGGAGTTCTTTCTTTTCATGCTTCTCTTCATGGGAGCTTGGACCGTCGCGCGCGAGGCGGCGGGGTGGCTTTTGGAGCGCCGCGGCCTGGTCGCCCGCGAGACGCTCGCCCGATCCAAGCCCCTCGCGTTCGCGGTGCTCGCCTTGGGCGCGGGATTGAATGCCTATGGGATGCATCAGGGGCTGGCGCTGGCGGAGGTGAAGCGCGTGGAGATTGCGCTCCCGCAGCTTCCCGAAGGCCTGGACGGCTTTACGGTGGCGCAGATTTCCGACCTGCACGTGAGCGTGCTGTTTCCGAAAGACCGCGTGGCGGCGATTGTGGCGAAGGTGAATGCGCTGCATCCCGACCTCATTGCGGTCACCGGGGACGTGGTGGACGGCGAAGTGGTCGATCGCGCGACGGACCTCGAGCCGCTGCGGGCTCTTTCCGCGCCCTACGGCGTCTGGGGCTGCGAAGGCAATCACGAGCACTACGTGGACTATCCCGGCTGGCGGCGGCATCTCGCGACGCTCGGAATGACCATGCTTTACAACGCTCACGGCGTCGTGGACGTGAAGGGGACGCCGCTCGTGGTGGCGGGGCTCACGGACTACATCGCCGAGAAGTTCCATGACGAGGAGCCGAACCTTGACGCGGCGCTGAAAGGAGCGCCCGAGGCTTTCACGCTGCTCCTCGCGCACCAGCCCAAGCTCGCGCCCAAGGTGGCGGGGCGGGGCGTTGACCTGCAGCTGGCGGGCCACACCCACGGCGGGCAGCTGCCCGGCGTGACGCTTCTCACGTGGATGTTGAACCGCGGCTATCTTGCGGGCCTCTATGAGGTGCCGTCCGAGGCGGCGGGCGGCCGCTCCATGGCGCTCTACGTCAATTCCGGCACGCAGCTTTGGAATGGCTTCGCAAACCGCATCGGCACGACGGGCGAAATCACCTTCATCACGCTGCGCCGTGCCAAACAGAATTGATTCTTAAAGAAAAACGGCGAACCGCTTTCGTTTACAATAGCCCCTTTCATCAATAACGGGCGGGAAGGCTTTTGGACTGTCGAAAGACGCTTCGCGCTGCACCTTATGTCAGACCTCAGAAATGTTGCCGTGCTCGGCGCCACCGGATCCATCGGACGAAGTGCTCTGGACGTGATCTCGTCCTATCAGGAGCGCTTCCGCGTGTTTGCGCTGACGGCGGGCAGCAATGTGGAGAAGCTCGCGCAGCTCGCCACCGTCTGGCGTCCGTACATCGTGGGCATCGCCGACGAGTCGCGGTACAACGCCCTCGTGCAGCGCCTGCGCGATTTGGGCGCCTCTGACGTGAGCGTGGTGGCGGGCGAAGAAGCCTGCGCCGCGATCGCTGCGGAGCCGCAGGTGGACACCGTCATCCAGTCCGTGGTGGGCGCGGCGGGCCTGCGGCCGAGCTTTGAGGCGGCGAAGGCCGGCAAGAAGCTTCTTTTGGCCAACAAGGAGAGCGTCGTCTGCGGCGGCGACCTCTTGATGAACACCGTGAAGGAAAACGGCGCGACGCTGCTGCCCGTGGACAGCGAGCACAACGCGGTGGCGCAGTGCCTTGCGTCCGCTTCGCCCGAAGACCGTGAAAAGGCGGTGATCTGGCTCACCTGTTCGGGCGGCCCCTTCCGCGACCAGCCGGACCTCGATCTCTCCACGGTGACGCCCGAGATGGCGTTGAATCATCCTACGTGGTCCATGGGCGCCAAGATTTCGATCGACTCCGCCACCCTCATGAACAAGGGCCTCGAAGTGATTGAGGCGCATCACCTCTTCGGCTTCCCGGTGGAGCGCATCAAGACGGTGATCCATCCGCAGTCCGTCATCCATTCCATGGTGCAGTACGAGGACGGCGCGGTGCTGGCGCAGCTCGGATCCCCCGACATGCGGCTTCCCATCTCTTGGTGCCTGGGCTACCCCGAGCGGCTCCCAGGCGGCGTGAAGCCTCTGAATTTCTACGAATTGGGCGCGCTCACCTTCAGCGAGCCCGATGTGGCGCGCTTCCCGCAGCTTTCCTATGCCTACGAGGCGGTGCAGGCGGGCGGCATCGCGACGATCGTTTTGAATGCGGCGAACGAAGTGGGCGTCGAAGCGTTCCTTTTGAAGAAAATCGGCTTCACCGACATCGCCCGGCTCTGCCGCCGTCTGCTCGACACCGTGACGGGGCCTGCCGCCCGGTCGCTGGACGACATTCTCGCCGCGGACGACGAAGCGCGCGCCAAGGCCCGCGAAGCGCTCAAGTCGCTCTGAACTTCCGCTGATCAACTTCCTTCGACAATCGCATGCTAGGCGTCATCGGCTTTCTTTTGACCATTGCCATCATCGTGGTGATCCACGAGTGGGGGCACTACATCGTGGCGCGCCTCGCGGGCGTGAAGATTCTCGCTTTTTCTTTTGGCTTCGGTCGCGTCCTCTGGAAGAAGACGGACAAGCGGGGCTGCGAATGGCGCGTCTCGATGTGGCCGCTGGGCGGCTACGTGAAGATGCTCGACGTCGTCGAAAAGCCGAGCCTCATCGCCGAAGGCCTGCATTTCTCCGCCGCCGACTGGGCCAACTCCTTTGACAAGAAATCCGTCTGGAAGCGCTTTGCCGTGGTGTTCGCGGGGCCGGCGATGAACCTCATTCTCGCGGTCGTCATCTATGCGGCGCTCGCGATGATGGGGACGTACGAGCCCTCCACGCGGCTGGGGGAGCCGCTGCCGGGAACGCAGGCCGAAGCCGTGGGCGTCATGGCAGGCGACAAGGTGACGTCGGTCGCCGGAAAGGACGTCCGCTCCCGCAACGACCTCCGTTTTGAGCTTGTGGGCTCAATGGGCGAAAAGACGGTGCCCGTGACGCTTGCGGATGACGCCGACGACAAGCGCACCGTCACCTTTGACCTTTCAGACTTCCGCGGCGAGACGCAGCAGGATCCGCTCGAATACCTGGGCCTCACGCAGGCCGTGAAGGGCATCGTGGTTGCGAGCGTCATCCCAGGAAGCGCCGCGGAGGCGGCGGGCCTCATGCGCGGCGACATGGTTGAGACCGTGAACGGCGAGAAGGTGACGACGGCGCAGGGCCTCATCACCGTGATTCGCGCGCATTTGGGAAAGACCGTGACGCTCGCGGTGAAGCGTCAGGACGGCACGCAAAAAGACATTGAAGTGGAAGTGCGGCCCGAAACGGTGGACGGTCGGATCGTGGGACGCATCGGCGCGTCCTTGGGCGCCGTCTCCGACTATGTCTTCAACCGCGAGGGGCCCCTGGGGGCGCTCGCTTCCGGCGTGAGCCGCACCTGGGACACGATCCGCGTCACGGCGAAGTCGCTTTACGGCATGATCCGTGGCGAAGTGAGTGTGAAGAGCCTCTCGGGCCCCGTCACGATCGGGGACCTCGCCGGCCAGACGCTCTCCTACGGCGTGATTCCGTATCTTCTTTTCCTCGCGATGATCTCGATTTCGATCGGGATCCTGAACCTTCTGCCCGTGCCGATTCTGGACGGCGGGCATCTCGCCTTTTATCTCTACGAGATGGCGACGGGGAGAAAGCCCTCCGATCGCGTGATCGAATGGGGGCAGAAGGCGGGGCTGGTGCTCCTTCTCGCGCTCATGGCCGTGGCGCTCTCTAATGACATGATGCGGGTCTTCGGGCTAAACTGAGACAAATTTTTTTCTCGGCGGAAGGCGGACGCGCTGATTTTGAGCCCTTTCGCCGACTTTGAACGAATTTCACTGACGACAGACGACTTTATGCGACATACGTTTTTGATGCGTGCGACGGCGGCCGCCGTGCTCGCGGCCGTTGCGGCCTCCGCGGCGGCGCAGCAGGTCTTCACGATCCGCGACATCCGGGTCGAAGGCATTCAGCGAACCGAGCCCGGCACGGTCTTCTCGCACCTTCCGTTCCGCGTGGGCGACGAATACACGCCGGAAGCGGGCTCCGAAGCCATTCACATGCTCTACGCCTCGGGGCTTTTCCGCGACGTGTCCGTGGGCGTGGACGGGGACGTGCTCGTTCTGAACCTCACCGAGCGCCCTGCCGTGGCGAGCATCGAAACGAACGGCATCAAGGCCTTTGACAAGGCGGGCGTCGAAAAGAGTCTTCGGGACGTGGGCCTGGCGGAAGGCCGCATCTTCGATCAGTCGATTTTGGATCGCGCCGATCAGGAAATGCGCCGCCAGTACCTCTCGCGCGGCTACTACGGCGTGAAGGTGCAGACGAACACGACGCCCTTGGAGCGCAACCGCGTTCGCGTCACGATGAACGTGGACGAAGGAAGCGCCTCGTCCATTCGCCAGATTCGCTTCGTGGGGAACGAACTCTTTGATTCGGACGAGCTCGCCGACAAGATGCAGCTCACCGAGCACCGCTGGTCGAGCTGGTACACGAAGCGCGACCTCTATTCGCGCGAAAAGCTCGCGGCGGACTTGGAGTCGATCCGAAGCTTCTACCTCAACCAGGGCTACCTTGACTTCAAGGTGGACAGCGTGCAGGTGTCGATCGCGCCCAACAAGGCGGACGTCTTCATCACGATCAACATGACGGAGGGCCGTCGCTATACCGTAAGCGGCGTGAAGCTCACGGGCGACATGCTGGGGCTTGAAAAAGAGATTGAGCCGCTTGTGAAGGTGAAGGCGGGGGACATCTACAACGCCGAAGCTGTGAACAACGTGAGCAAGGCGATCGTCGAGAAGTATTCGACGCTGGGCTATGCCTTTGCCTCTGCAACGCCCACGCCCGTGGCGGACGCCGCGAACGACACGGTGCAGATCGTCTACACCGTGGACCCCGGCCGCCGCGCCTACGTGCGCCACGTGAACATTTCGGGCAACACCAAGACCCGCGACGAAGTGATTCGCCGCGAAGTGCGCCAGTACGAGTCCGCCTGGTTTGACAGCGACAAGGTGAAGATCTCCCGCGACCGCATCGACCGCCTGGGCTACTTTGACACGGTCACCGCCGATCCCAAGCCCGTGCCGGGCACGCGAGATCAGGTGGACCTCGAGATTGCGGTGAAGGAGCGTCCCACGGGCTCGATTTCGCTGGGCGCGGGCTACTCCACCTCGGACGGCATCATCCTCTCCGCCGGCTTCTCGCAGGACAACGTCTTCGGCTCCGGCAAGTCCGTGAGCGTCGACGTCAACACGTCGAAGTCGCAGCGCACCTACGCCTTGAGCGTCACCGAGCCGTACGTGACGCCCGAGGGCATCAGCCGCAACTGGGACGTCTATGACCGCCGCGTGGACTTGGACGACCTCGATGTGGCGGACGTCGCCTACGAAACGTACGGCGCAGGGCTTAGCTTCGGCGTGCCGGTGACGGAATCCGACCGCGTCTTCCTCGGCACTCGCTGGGAAATGACGCAGGTGGACATTCGCAACGGGTCCCCCAACCGGTACAAGCAGTTCGTGAAGGAATACGGCGATGATCCGCAATCTCTGCTTCTCACGTTGGGCTGGTCGCGAGACAGCCGAGACAACGTGCTTGCGCCGACGCGCGGCCGCTATCAGCGCTTGAATGCGGAAGTCTCCGTGCCGGGGCTTGACACGCAGTACTACCGCGCGACTTACCAGATCACGCAGTACGTGCCGATCACGGGCTTCTGGACTCTGGGCTTGAACGCTCAGCTGGGCTACGGCGACACCTACGGCAACGACAAGATCTTCCCGTTCTTCAAGAACTTCTACGCGGGCGGCATCGGCTCCGTGCGCGGCTACGAAAGCTCCTCGCTCGGTCCGAAGGACTACTGCACGAGCGGCGACTGCGACAACCTGGGCGGCACCGAGCAGCTTACGTTCTCCGCCGAACTGCTGATGCCCCTGCCGGGCGCCGACCGCACGCTGCGAGGCCTTCTCTTCCTGGACGGCGGCAACGTCTGGGGCTACAGCGGCCAGTCGGGCAAGTCAACTCACATGGATCTGAGCGAGCTTCGCTACTCCTGGGGCGTGGGCGTCGCCTGGATTTCGCCCTTGGGCCCCCTGAAGTTCTCGATTGCGTTCCCGATCAACGAAAAGACGGGCGACGACACGCAGCGCTTCCAGTTCCAGATCGGCACGGGCTTCTGACGCCGTTTGTAACAAATGGCGAAGGCGCGGGCTAGGTGGAATGTCGTGCTTTTGCCCGAGGCGCTGTAAAATGGCGCCGCTTCAGCTCCAGTGCGGCCTCTGGCGCCGCCGGAGCTTGGGTTTTTCAGTGAATAAAGGTATTACATGTTCAAGAAGGCTTTGATCGTTGCGGCGGCTGCCGCTGCCATGACGGCGGCGAGCGCCGCTGACACCAAGGTGGGCGTCGTCAACCCCGCTCGCATTCTGTCGGAGTCGGCCCCGGCGGTGGCGGCTCAGAACAAGCTGAAGAGCTATTTCAAGAGCCGTGAAGACGAACTCACCCGCCGCATCCGCAGCTTCAAGGAGAAGGCGTCGAAGTTCGAGAAGGACAGCGCCGCCATGACCGAAACGCAGCGCCTTAACAAGCGCCGCGACCTCGCCGAGGAAGAGCGCGAGATCTCCCGCATGCAGCGCGCCCTCGTCGAAGAGCGCAACCAGCGCTCTCAGGAAGAGAGCCAGATCATTCTCTCTCGGGCGAACCGCATCATTCAGGACATCGCCAAGGCGCAGAACTACGACCTGATCCTTCAGGAAGCCGTGTGGGCGAGCCCCAAGGCCGACCTCACCGATCAGGTGATCAAGCGCCTCAATGCGCCGACGAAGTAACCGCGCGCATTGAGCTTTCGGGACGGTTGCGGCCGTCCCTTTTCGTATCAGCACAACCAATTTTTAAGCGAGAGTCATCATGACCGTTTCCGTTCAGCACCTGATCGATGAAATCACCCGCCGCTCCGCCGGCCGACTGACGAGCACGCCCCTTGCCGGCGCGGAAACGAAGTCCGTGACTCGCTTTGCGACGCTTGAGCATGCCGACGAATCGCACGTCGCGTTCCTCGCGCAGGCCAAGTACCGCGACGCCGCGAAGGCTTCGAAGGCGGGCGTTCTTGTTCTCACCGAAAATGACGTGAAGGCGATGTGGCCCGAAGGCGCGCCCGAAGGCCGTGCGCTCGTCGTCACGAAGAATCCCTACGCCTGGTTTGCCTGGGCGCTGCAGGTCTTTACGGCAGGCAAGGAGCCTGCGGGCCGCATTGACCCCAAGGCGACGGTGGAAGAGGGCGCCCAGGTCGATCCCACGGCTGTGATTGAAGCGGGCGCTTTCGTGGGGCGCGGCGCCGTGATCGGCGCGCGCACGCGGCTTTTCCCGGGGGCCTACGTGGGCGCCGGCACGACGGTGGGCGAAGACACGATTCTCTATCCCAACGCCGTGGTTTATCACGGCTGCCAGATCGGCTCCCGCGTGATCCTTCACTCGGGCTGCGTCATTGGCGCCGACGGCTTCGGCTTTGCGCCGTTTGCGGGCGAGTGGGTCAAGATTCCGCAGGTGGGCGGCGTCACGATCTGTGACGACGTCGAGGTGGGCGCAAGCACCACGATCGACCGCGGCGCCATCGAAAACACGGTGGTCGGAAAGGGCACGAAGCTCGACAACCAGATTCAGCTCGGCCACAACGACCGCATCGGCGAACACACCGTCATGGCGGCCTGCACGGGGGTGGCGGGTTCGACCGAAATCGGCAGCCACTGCATGGTGGGCGGCGCTGCGAACATCAACGGCCACATCCGCATTCCCGACATGAGCGAAGTGGGGCCGGCGACGTCGATCATGCACTGGCAGGACGGCGTGAAGCAGATGATCGGCATCTATCCTGCGCAGGATCGCCGCAATTTCGAGCGCACTGCCGTTCTGTTGATGCGCCTTGGAGACATGCGAAAGCGCGTGCAGGCCTTGGAAGCGGAAATCGAGAAGCTCAAGCAGTGAGCCATGGCGGTCAGTGCCTCTGACGTCGAGCGGTTGAAACGGCTTTCGACGGGCGCGAGTTCTTTTCCCACCTTGCGCAAGCAGGGCATGATCTATGTTGACAAGACGGCGCAGATTCAGGCGCTCGCAGCGCAGCGGCAGAAATTTCTGCTGGTGCGTCCGCGGCGCTTCGGAAAGTCGCTTCTGGTTTCGACTTTCGAGGCTCTTTTTCGAGAAGGGACCGCGTCGTTTCTGGGACTGGCCCTCGAAAAGCAGTGGAAGGCAACGTCGCTTTGCCGCGTCGTCAAGCTGGACTTTTCTCTTGCGCGAAGCTACCAGTCGTTCGAGGAGTTTCAGGCGCTCTTTGACGGCGAGCTGCTTCAGGGATTTCAACTGGCGGGCTTTCAATTCGACGCAGCCTCCTCTTCTTCGATGCTCGCGCAGGTGACCGTCTGGCTGCAACAGCAGGAGCCCGCTTCGGTGGTGCTTCTCATTGACGAGTACGACGCGCCGTTCGTGACGGTGCTTGACGAGGCCGCGATGGAAGAGCGGGTGTGCCGGACGCTCGCTCAGTTCTATGGAAAGATGCAAGCCTGCGACAGCGCTTTCCGTTTTGTTTTTGTGACGGGCATCTTGAAGCCTCGCCATGCCGAACTGCGTGATGCTTTGACGTGGCTCACCGACCTCACATTCGATCGCGACTTGGCGACCTTGACGGGCTTTACCAAGGACGAGATCGCCGCAAACTATCCCGCCAGCCTGCGGGCGGCGGCAGTGCAGCAGCAATGCTCGGAAGCGGACGTTCTGGACGGTCTCGTGGAAAACTACGGCGGCTATTGCTTCGACGACACCGGCAAGGCGACCGTATGCAATCCGTGGTCGGTGCTCAATTTCTTCACGACGCCTGAGTGCGGCTTTGAGAGTTACTGGATGGATACGGGCGGTTCTGTCAGCAGCCTGCAGCCGTTTCTGTCAACACCAGAGCTGCGAAACCCCGCGCGATGCGGCGCAGACTGCTTCGCAGCCTCGCTGAGAGAGACGGTCGATTCTGCGATTGGCGTCCTGATGCAAGCGGGGTATTTCACGATTCGAGCGGTGCGAAACGGCGGCTTTGAGATCGGTTGTCCGAACCGCGAGGTGACGACGGGCATGGCGTCGCTCTACGGAGGAATGCTTCTGGCCGATCGGTGCGTGGACGAAGTGGGCGCGGGACGGCTTGCCGAGCACTTGTGGCAGGGCGATGCATCGGGATTCGCGGAGGATCTGGAGCGCCTTTTGAAGGCGATTGACGTAGCGCACTATCCCGTGAAGGGCGCCCAAGGCCTCCGGGACGATCTTCGCGTCATTTTGCTGGGCACGCGCTTTACGCCGCCTCTGGTGGTGAAGGAGGCGGCCGAGGTGAACGGCGGCGCGGCGCTCACAGTGGACGCGGGATCGAAGCGGTGGATTCTGGCCTTTCGCTCTATTCCAGGCGCCACGAGCAATGCGTGGCGCGAGGCGGACCGCCTCGTTGAGGCCGCGCACGAGCTCGTCGAAAAGGAGAGTCAAGATCCCGCGTCGCAAGAGCGCGAAATCGTGCTGATGGCGATGGCGGTGGTGGCGAAGACAAGGCGCATCGCCTCGTGGATGCGGACGTCCTGAACTTTTCCACAGTCGGCGTCTTTTTGTGGATGACGTCAAAGCTGCCGGCCGGCCTTTGGAGGCGGCTGAAAAAACGCGGATTTTTGCGACTATCCAAGGGGCAGATTCCCGCGGTGGAGAAGTCCATGACTAGTCGTAAGCCCAATGATGACGGGGCTTCGCGGGGATTTTGACGAGTGCATGATGCGACGCCTGCGGCTACTTTTCCACAAAATCTGTGCACAAGTGGCACGATCTTTGCAGAGCCCACTGAATTGTCACGATTTTTCTTTTATGCCTATTTTTTAAGCACGCCGAGTCGGTCGTGAAATTCGCCCCATCCGTGGATGGAAAAGGCGCCGTCCGCCGGTGCGCGGCGGCCTTTCGCCCGAACGGATGACGGGCGGGCAAAAAGTGAAAGCGCGGGGCGCGGGCGGGTTAAGATACGGCCTGCACCAATTGCCAAGCGGCGGGCGGGCGAAGGGCCCGCGTCCGCCTTCCGGGCGCCGGACGAAGGGTTCGACGCTTCTTTTGTGGATTCATCATGCAGCAGACGATCAACGAAATCATGCGGTTGCTTCCGCACCGCTTTCCGTTTCTTCTGATTGACCGCATTCTCGAGGTCAGCGAAGACAAGACGACGTGCAAGGTTTTGAAGAACGTGACGGCGAACGAGCCGCAGTTCACGGGGCATTTCCCCAACTACCCCGTGATGCCGGGCGTGCTCCTCATCGAAGCCATGGCGCAGGCCTGCGCGGTGCTCGCCATCGCCCGCCTCACGGAAGAAGAGAAGAAGGAGAAGGCGCTCTTCTTCTTCGCGGGCATCGACGGCGCGCGCTTCAAGCGCGTGGTGATCCCGGGCGACCAGGTCATCTTTGACTGCAAGTACGTGAAGGATCGCGCGGGCATCGGCTGGTACGAAGCCGTCGCCACGGTGGACGGCCACGTCGCCTGCCAGGCGAAGCTCATGTGCGCCCGCCGTCCGGTGGAAGACTGAGCAGCCAGGCCCGCGGCCGCTCCCTGCCGGCCGCTTCCAATCAACAACAAGAACGAGAAGAACTATGCCTCAGATCCATCCTTTGAGCTTGGTTGATCCGAAAGCGGAGCTTGCCGACGACGTCGTGGTCGGCCCTTTCTGCATTGTCGAGGGCCAGGTGAAGATCGGCGCCGGCACGGTGCTGATGAGCCACGTCACGGTGCGGGGCCGCACCGTGATCGGAAAGGGCAACCGCATTTTTCAGGGCGCGGCCGTGGGGTGCGAGCCTCAGGACAAGAAGTACGCCGGCGAAGATACGGAGCTTGTGATCGGCGACAACAACGTGATCCGCGAGAACTGCACGATTTCGATCGGCACGGTGCAGGATCACGGCATCACCCGCATCGGCTCCGGGAACCTTCTGATGGCAAACGTCCACATCGCGCACGACTGCCAGGTGGGTGACAACACGATCATCGCCAACAACGTGGCGATTGCAGGCCACTGCACGATTGAAGACTACGTCGTGATCGGAGGCCAGGCCGGCATGCACCAGTTCACGCGCGTGGGCTGCCGCGCCATGGTGGCGGGCGCTTCGGGCGTGCTGCGCGACGTGCCGCCCTACGTGATTTGTTCGGGGTACCCGGCGGCGCCGCACGGCCTGAATCTCGTGGGCCTGCGCCGCGCGGGCTTTTCCAACGACCTCCTGCGCCAGCTGAAGGACTGCTACCACGCCGTCTACCGCGAGGGGAATCTTGTGGCAGACGCCGTGAGCGAAATCGACGCTATTCTCGAAGCGGCGCCGGAGGATGCGAAGGCGCACATCGCGCACTTCCGCGACTTCGTGGCGGGAAGCCCCCGCGGCATCATCCGGTAAGCGCCTCATGACGACCACCGACCTCACCGTGAAGCCCCGCGTCGTGTCGCGCTCGCCCTCCAACGGCGCGGCGTGGCTCGCGGGGGAGGCGAGCGGCGACTACCTTGCGAGCCTCGTCCTCCCCGCGCTCGAAGCCCGGATGGGCGGCGCTCTGCAGTTTGGGATCGGGGGCGAGAAGATGCTCGCCGCCGGCCTCTTTCCCTGGTATTCGAGCGAACGCCTTGCGGTGCGAGGCTACGTGGAGGTGTTAAAGAAGCTGCCGGGACTCTTGTGGCTTCGAAGCCGCATGGTGAGTCGCTTGACGACGCTGCATCCGCGCGTCTTCATCGGCGTGGACGCGCCGGACTTCAACCTCGGCATCGAAATGAAGCTGCGCCGCGAGGGCATTCCCGTGGTGCACTTCGTGTCGCCCTCCATCTGGGCCTGGCGGCCCGAACGCATCGAGACGATCCGCAAGGCGGTGGACCACATGCTCCTCATCTTTCCCTTTGAGGAGGCGATCTACAAGAAGGCGGGCATTCCCGCGACCTACATCGGGCATCCCTTGGCGGGCATCATCCCCATGACGCCCGATCCCTTGACGGCGCGCGCCGAGCTCGGAATCGATCCGCAGGGCGAGCCCCTCATCGCGGTGCTGCCGGGGTCGCGCGTGGACGAGGTGAAGGGATGCGGTCCAGTGTTTTTCAAGGCCTGCGTCTGCCTCGTGAAGCGCCTCAAGGCGGGGTTCTTTGTCATCCCCGCGGTGGACGAGACGCGGCGCGGCCAGATCGAGAAAGTGATCGAGGGCTACCCGGAATTGAAGGGGCGCGTCAAGGTCGTCACGGGGCAAAGCCACAAGGTGCTGGAAGCCGCCGACGGCGTGATGGTCGCTTCCGGCACGGCAGCCTTGGAAGCGGCGCTCTTCAAGAAGCCCATGGTCGTGGGCTACGTGATGCCGGGACTCACAGCGCTTCTCATGAAAAAGAAGGGCCTCATTCCCTACGTGAGCCTGCCCAACATCCTCTCGGGCCGCATCGTCGTGCCTGAATTCCTGCAGTACTACTGCCAGCCTGACGCCATCGCCGCGCGGCTGATTGACGAAATGGCTCCCGAGCGCCGCACGGCGCTTGAAGCGCTTTTCACCGACATGCATCGGTCGCTTCTGCGGCCCACGGCGGACTTGGCTGTCAACGCCATCCTGAGCGTGATGAAGTAGTTCGACCGGCGAAGAGACGGTGGCGGGCGGTCCCGCTACAATCCGAGACCATTCCAATAAGAAAAGCCGTCCCGCCATGTCTGAAACGGTCATCCCCATCGCTTCGTCCCCAGCTGAAACCCGGCGCGCGGAGATCCTGTCGCTTCCCGTCCCCGTGACGGGCCCCGTGCGCGAGGAAAACGGCCGCATCCTCGACGCGCGCGGCCGGCCCTTGCGCGACCTGCGCATCTCCGTCACCGACCACTGCAACTTTCGCTGCCGCTACTGCATGCCCAAGGAGAAGTTCGGGACGCGCCACAAGTTTCTCGCGCACACCGAGCTTTTGAACTTCGGGGAGATCGTGCGTGTGGCGAAGGCTTTTGCGCGGCTCGGGATCGAAAAGGTGCGCCTGACGGGGGGCGAGCCCCTCTTGCGGCGCCACATCGAAGAGCTCGTGGAAATGCTGAAGGGTGTGGAGACGCTCTCGGGGAAGCCACTGGAAGTTGCGATGACGACAAACGCGTCGATTCTCGCCAAAAAGGCGCCGGCGCTGAAGGCGGCGGGACTGGACCGCGTGACGGTGAGTCTTGACGCCCTGACGGAATCGCTTTTTCAGTCGATCAACGACGTGGGCTTCAAGGCGGCGGATGTGCTCTCAGGGATTGAAGCCGCGCAGGCCGCAGGACTGCCGGTGAAGGTGAATACAGTCGTGAAGCGCGGCATGAACGAAGGGGAGATTCTTCCCCTGGCCGGCCGCTTTCGAAACACCGGCATCACGCTTCGCTTCATTGAATACATGGACGCCGGCACCGCCAACGGCTGGCGCATGGACGACGTGGTGGCCTCGTCAGAAATCGTGAAGACCATTCATGACGTCTGGCCCGTGGCGCCGTCGGAAGCCGCCTACCGCGGCGAAGTCGCCGAGCGCTGGCACTACCTTGACGGCGCGGGCGAGGTGGGCTTCATCAGTTCGGTGACGCAGGCCTTCTGCCGCGACTGCACTCGCGCCAGGCTTTCGGTTGAAGGCGGGCTCTTTCTCTGCCTCTTTGCGGACCGCGGCTACGACATCCGCACGATGCTCCGCGGCGGCGCCACGGACTGGGAGATCAGCGAGGCGGTCGCCCGCATCTGGACGCAGCGCGACAACCATTACTCCGAAATCCGCTCGGAAGCGACCGTAAAGCGCGATCGCATCGAGATGCAGTACATCGGCGGTTGAGGCATCTTCGCCCCAGCGAAAATCGCCCGGCGGACAGCGCGTCCGGCCGGGCGATTGAGCCTCAGCGGCTTTGAAGAATTACTTCAGAAGCGGCGCCACGAGCTCGGCTTCGTGCTGGAGCTCTTCCACGGTCTTCGCGAGGCGTTCCTGGCTTTCGCCGGAGAATTCCAGGCCCTTCACGATCTCGTACGTGCCGTCGCCCTTGCAGATGCAGGGAGCGCCGCACATGAGGCCTTCGGGGATGCCGTAGTCGCCCTGGCTCGGGACGGCCATGGAGACCCATTCGCCGTTGGAGCCCAGGAACCAGTCGTGCATGTGGTCGATCGCCGCGGAGGCGGCGGAAGCGGCCGAGCTCGCGCCGCGGGCTTCAATGATGGCGCTGCCGCGCTTGGAGACGGTCGGGATGAAGTAGTCGTGGTACCAGGCGTCGTCCACGAGGTCCGCGGCCTTGGCGCCGTCGATCGTCGTGGCGCGGATGTCCGGGTACATCGTGTTGGAGTGGTTGCCCCAGATCGCCATGCGGTGCATCGCGGAGACGGGCTTGCCGGTCTTCGTCGCGAGCTGCGAGAGGGCGCGGTTGTGGTCCAAGCGCACCATCGCGGAGAAGCACGTCGGATCGAGATCCGGCGCGGACTTCATGGCGATGTAGGCGTTCGTGTTGCAGGGGTTGCCCACGACGAGCACCTTCACGTTGCGGGCGGCGACTTCGTTCAAGGCCTTGCCCTGAACCGTGAAGATCTGGCCGTTGGCGGAAAGAAGTTCGCTGCGATCCATCCCTTTGGAGCGCGGACGGGCGCCGATGAGAAGCGCGGCTTCGGCGTCACGGAAGGCGACCAGCGGATCCGAAGACGACACCATGTCCGCGAGCAGCGGGAAGGCGCAGTCGGCGAGCTCCATCATCACGCCCTTCATGCGCTGGGCGCTTTCCGGGGTGTCGCGTTCGAGAAGCTGCAGAATCACAGGCTGATCGGGGCCGAGCATGTCGCCGGCGGCGATGCGAAAGAGAATCGAATAGCCGATCTGGCCGGCAGGGCCGGTAACAGCAACGCGAATGGGTTTTTTCATTTGTCTGAACTTCCCTTGTTTTGTTAAAAAGAGTCCGTTGTTGAACGCCGGCTGTCTCGGGCGGGAGGCCCGAGGCGGCGGACGCTCTTATCCCTCGGCGGGCGCGGGGTCCGCGCCGGGGGCTGCGCGCAAAACGGAAGCGGCCGGGCCGCTCACAAAACGCGCCGGTTCAAGTTACGCCGAAGCGCCTTCTTGGATGGAAGGGGCCGGCACCATTTTCGCACGGCAAAAATGCGAAATAAAATCAATGAAGGTTATCGTTTCATAACCTGAAGTTCGCCGCGGCCGGGACGGCTCGCGGTGGCAAGCGGCGCCGGCGTTCGGTGAACCGGCGGATCTGGGTAAGTCCCGCCGGGAAGCCTAGGCATTCTAAGTTAGATAGTTTTCTCTAGCGCAGGCGAAACACCGTAGCTTTCGAAGCGCCATGCCCAGGATTGGTTCAAGAAAGCATCCTAAGCGGCTCGTTATAGTTTTTTTCCTATACGGGGCGCCGATGCGAAAACGCCCGTCGCAGCGGACGGGCGAAGCGAAGGCCGGCAGAGGACCGCCGGTCAGTTGTTCGAGGTGATCTTTTCCAAGTGGAGCTTCGCAATGATCGTGGCGGCGATCTCCTCAATCGACTTCGTCGTGGAGTTGAGCCACTCGATGTGATGCGTCTTCATGAGGTTTTCCGCGGCGGCGATCTCCTCGCGGCAGTTTTCAATCGACGCGTAGTGCGAGCCCGGACGGCGCTCGTTGCGGATTTCGGAAAGGCGCTCGGGCTTGATGGAGAGGCCGAAGAGCTTGTCGCGCAGGCCTTCCAGAACGGGCGGGAGCTCCCCGCGCTCGAAGTCTTCCGGAATGAGGGGGTAGTTGGCGACCTTGATGCCGAACTGCATCGCAAGAAAGAGGCTCGTCGGGGTTTTGCCCGAGCGGGAGACGCCCACGAGAATGACTTCAGCCTGATCGAGTCCGCGGTTCGTCTGACCGTCGTCGTGCGTCAGGGTGTAGTCGATCGCGGCGATGCGCTTGTTGTAGCGCTCTTCGTTGCTGATCTTGTGCGTGGCGCCCACGGTGTGGTTGCTCTTCAAGCCCAGCTCGCGCTCCAAGGGGCCCACGAAGGAGCGGAAGAGCTCCACCTGAAAGCCGGGCGCCGCCTGCAGGAAGGCCTTGGAAATCTCGGGGTCCACGAACGTGGAGAAGACGAGGGGCCGCACGCCCGTCTTGTCCATCACCTTCTGGATGCGCTCGGCGACTTGACGAGCCTTCTCTGCCGTGTCGATGAAGGGGATGCGCTGCTGGTCATAAACAAGATCGGGGAACTGGGTCATGACGGAATGCGCGAGGGTTTCCGCCGTGATGGCCGTGCCGTCGCTCACGATGAAGACGGGACGCCAGTTTTTGTCGTGCTGCTCGGTGTCGGACATAGTGCCTGCCGCAAAAATTGTGAAGGAGAAATATTTAATTTTAGTGACGAACGGTCGGGTTCGTGAAGCGCCGATGAAATTCGCGGCGAAAACCTTCGCGTTTGTCCCAATATTTTTGGAAAGCCGGCCTGGAAAGCCCCGCGGCGGCGTGAAGTAGCTTAGCGTTTTCACCCCTTTTCGTTTCATTGAACGAGGATCAAATGGTTTCAGGCCGCTATGTATTTCCCTTCAGCCAGCTGCGCATGACCGACGTTGACCGCGTCGGCGGCAAGAATGCGTCTCTGGGCGAGCTTCTCAGCCAGCTTACGTCGGCGGGCATCCGCGTGCCGGACGGCTTTGCGACGACGGCTGAGGCGTTCCGCCTCTTCATCAAGGAAAGCGGCCTTGAAGAGCGCATCGCCAAGCGCCTTGCCGGTCTCGACGTCGAAGACGTCAAGGCCCTCGCTGAAGCCGGCGCCGACATCCGCCGCTGGGTGGAGGAGGCTCCCTTCCCCGCCGAGCTCGAAAAAGAAATCCGCGAGTTCTATGACTGGCTGAAGGACGGCCAGGAGGAGATCTCGGTCGCCGTGCGTTCTTCCGCCACCGCCGAAGACCTTCCCGACGCCTCTTTTGCGGGCCAGCAGGAAACCTACCTCAACGTGGTCGGCATCGATCAGGTGCTCGCCCGCATGAAGGAAGTGTTCGCCTCTCTCTACAACGACCGCGCCATCAGCTACCGCGTTCACAAGGGCTTCACGCACATGGAAGTCGCCCTTTCCGCGGGCGTGCAGCGCATGTGCCGCTCGGACAAGGGCGCCGCGGGCGTGATGTTCACTCTCGACACGGAAAGCGGCTTTGATCAGGTCGTCTTCGTGACGGCGAGCTACGGCCTGGGCGAAACTGTGGTGCAGGGCGCTGTGAACCCCGATGAATTCTTCGTCTTCAAGCCCACGCTTGCCGCCGGCAAGTACCCGATCGTGCGCCGCAACCTGGGCAGCAAGCTGATCAAGATGGAGTTCGATCCGGACAAGACGTCCGGCCGCTCCGTGCGCACCGTGGACGTTGATCCCGCCGACCGCCGTCAGTTTGCGATCACCGACGAGGACGTGATCGAGCTCGCGAAGTTCGCCACCATCATCGAGAAGCACTACGGCCGTCCCATGGACATTGAATGGGGCAAGGACGGCATCGACGGCAAGATCTACATCCTGCAGGCGCGTCCTGAAACGGTGAAGAGCCGTCAGAACAGCAGCGACGTTCAGCAGAAGTTCTCCCTCAAGACGAAGGGCAAGGTGCTCGCTGAAGGCCGCGCCATCGGTCAGAAGATCGGCGCGGGCCCCGTGCGCATCGTGGCGGACGCTTCCGAAATGGACCGCGTCCAGAAGGGCGACGTCCTCGTCACGGACATGACCGACCCCAACTGGGAGCCGGTGATGAAGAAGGCGAGCGCCATCGTGACGAACCGCGGCGGCCGCACCTGCCACGCCGCCATCATCGCGCGCGAACTGGGCATCCCCGCCGTCGTGGGCTGCGGCGACGCCACCGACTGCCTCGAAGAGAACACGCCGGTCACGGTGAGCTGCGCTGAAGGCGACACGGGTCACATCTACAGCGGCATTCAGGACTTCACGGTGGAGGAAGTCCGCCGCGGCGCTCTGCCCGAAGTGCCCGTGAAGATCATGATGAACATCGGCAATCCGCAGCTCGCGTTCGACTTCTGCCAGATTCCGAACAAGGGCGTGGGTCTCGCCCGTCTGGAATTCATCATCAACAACAACATCGGCGTGCATCCGAAGCTCTGCCTCGAGTACCCGGCCATCCCGAGCGAAATGCGTGACAAGCTGGATCGCATCACCGCGGGCTACAAGGATCCGGTCGACTTCTACGTGAGCAAGATCGCCGAAGGCGTGGCGACCATCGCCTGCGCCTTCTACCCGAAGAAGGTGATCGTCCGCATGTCCGACTTCAAGAGCAACGAGTACCGCAAGCTCACCGGCGGCGCCCTGTACGAGCCGGGTGAAGAGAACCCGATGCTGGGCTTCCGCGGCGCTTCGCGCTACATCGCTCACAGCTTCGCGGACTGCTTCGAACTCGAATGCCGCGCCATGAAGCGCGTGCGCGACGAGATGGGCCTCACGAACGTCGAGCTGATGCTCCCCTTCGTGCGCACCATCAACGAAATCGAACAGTGCGTGGCCGTGCTCGAGAAGAACGGTCTGAAGCGCGGTGAAAACGGTCTTCGCCTCAACATGATGTGCGAAATTCCGTCGAACGCCCTGCTCGCCGACGAGTTCCTCAACTACGTGGACGGCTTCTCCATCGGCTCCAACGACTTGACGCAGCTGACGCTCGGCCTCGACCGTGACTCCGGCCTCGTCGCTCAGAGCTTTGATGAACGCAACGCGGCGGTGAAGAAGCTGCTCTCGATGGCGATCAAGGCCTGCCGCGCCCGCGGCAAGTACGTCGGCATCTGCGGCCAGGGTCCCTCGGACCACGCCGACTTCGCCGCCTGGCTCATGGAAGAAGGGATCGAGTCCATCTCGCTCAACCCCGACACCGTGGCTGACACGTGGCGCAAGCTCGCGAAGATTGCGGCTGAGAAGTAATCTCGCGTCAGTGAGTTGACCTGAACCCGGCCTGTGCGGATCGTGCAGCGCCGGGTTTTATTTGAGGAGAGAGGCGTGGCGGAAATTCGCAGCGAAGACGTGGACCGCGTGATGCAGGCGCTGCCTCCGCAGGCGAGGATAGCGCTCGATGTGCTTTCGGAATCGCAGAAGCGGCCGGTGGAGGATGTTCTGCGTGATGAGATCGCCAAGTACATCGAGGGGCGGCTGCCGTCGATTGACATCGAGGGCGCCATGTCCGCCATCAAGGCGACGGCCTATCAGGCGGGCTACCTCATCGGCCGTCTGCGCCGCTTCTCGCGGGAGTTCGGCGCAGACGAGGAGTAGGCGTCAGGCTTCGAGCTTCACGGCGGCGTCCCAGAGCGCCGCTTCCATCTTCACGGACTTCATGAACGCAGCGGTTGCGCGCTGCCGGCTCTTCGGATTCCACGACACGAGCCGGTCGGCGATGGCAACCGCTTTTTCTACGGTGGCGTCATAGGCCGGATCGCCGTAGCCGGCGAGCCACGACGCGTAGGGAGAGGCTGCTCGGCGATGCTGAGCAACGAACTTTCCAACTTCGCCGTACACCCAGAAGCAGGGGAGCAGCGCCGCCCATGCGACGGGAAGCGTCTCGCTTTCGGCGGCGGATCTCTCCCAATCGATGTAGGCCTTTGTTGTCGGCCGCAGGGCTTCCAGCGGCGCCGTGGACTTCCCTTCTGAAAACTCCTGAATCACGTCCTTCGTCCACGCATCGGTCGCTGCGGTGTCAGCTGCCCAGGCGTCGAGCTGCCGGCGGTGAACGGCGTGCTTCATGCGGGCGGCGAGCGTCCGCAGGCTTCTTTCGTAGCCTGCGAGGTAGTGCCGGTTCTGGCACAGGTACCAGAGGAAGCAGTCGCGCTTCAAGGTGCCGTCGATGAGTCCTGTGATGAAGGGATGGCGGCAGAGCGCTTCGATGTCGGACTGCGCTTCGGGGAGGGCGTCTTCGTGCCAGAGCACGTAGGCGCGGACGGGAAGCGCCGCGCTGCAGGCGGCAGCGGCCGCGGCGGAAAGCAAAAGTCGGCGTGATGTCATGACAGTCTCTTACAGGAAAGGGCTCACGAAAATGCCGGCGATCAAGAGCGGCACGTTGTAGACAAGGAAGGTCGGCACGCAGGTGTCCCAGATGTGGTTGTGCTGGCCGTCGGCATTGAGGCCGCTCGTGGGGCCGAGCGTGCTGTCTGAGGCGGGCGACCCGGCGTCGCCCAGCGCGCCCGCAACGGTCATCAGCAGAATCGTGGCGGCGGGCGAGAATCCTACGGCCGAACAAAGCGGCACGTAGATCACCGCAAGAATCGGCACGGTGCCGAAGCTTGTGCCGATGCCCATCGTGACAAGCAGGCCGATCAGCGTGATGATCACTGCGGCGCCCCATTGGCTCGAGCCGATCAGGGGAACGACGCTTTCAATCAGCTGCGGCACGGCGCCGGTTTCCTTGAGGATGTTGGCGTAGCCGCCCGCGATCAGCATCACGAACGCAATGAAGCCCATCATGGAAATGCCGCCTGAAATGTGCTCGTCCATCTTGGAGAAGGCGAACGCACCGCCTGCAAACATCACGATGAGCCCGATGAGAGCCGCGAGCGGCAGCGACTCCAGGTAGAGCTGCACGGCGACGGCGGCGGCGATGGCGGCAAGCGTCACGGCGTGCTTCTTGTTGAAGCGGACGCTTTCTGGCACGGAGGCGGCGCCGATGATCGGTCGGTCGTCATAGTGACGGGGCTTGCGGTAGAGCACGAAGACGGAAAAGAAAAGTCCGGCGAGCATCGCCAGACCGGCAATCCACGCGACGCTGGCGACGTCGGACACGGTGGTCGCAAGGCCGTTCGTTGTGAGGCTGTCCGCGACGATTCCCTGAAAGATGAGACCGAACCCTACGGGCAGCGTGATGTAGGGCGCCGTGAGGCCGAAGCCCAGCGCGCAGGCGACGGCGCGTCGGTCGAGCTCCATCGTGTTCATGAGCTTCAAAAGGGGCGGAATGAGCAGCGGGATGAAGGCGATGTGCACCGGCACCACGTTCTGGGACAGACAGGCGATGAAGGCGAGCACGAGGCAGAAGGGGATGGGGCGTTTTCCAAGGTGCTTGGAGAGCCACGACACGAGCATCTGCATGAGGCCCGTGTGGGCGATGGCGATGGCGAAGGTGCCGAGCAGTATGTAAGAGAGGGCCGTCGTGGCGTTCGTCGCAAAGCCGGCGGTGAGGAGGTCCATGGACTTCGTGAGGCCGACGCCGCCCGAGACGCCGGCGGTGACGGCGGCAAGCAGCAGGGCGAGAAGCACGTTGACGCGCGC
>CAVJUB010000017.1:0-33949 GCA_963652545.1 Hallella faecis
GTATTCGCTCACGGCGCTTTCGGGGTGAAACTGCACGCCGAAGACTGGGAGCGTGCGGTGGCGCACGCCCTGGATTTCGCCGTCGGAGCTGCGAGCCGTGACGACGAGCTCAGCGGGGAAAGTCGCTTCTTCGATGACGAGCGAATGGTAGCGGGCTGCGATGAACGTCTCAGGGAGACCTGCAAAAAGCCCCTCGCCGTCGGCGGTGATGACGTCCGTCTTGCCGTGCATCACCCGGCGGGCGCGCACGATGCGGCCGCCGTAGGCTTCGCCGATCGCCTGATGGCCGAGGCAGACGCCTAGAAGCGGCACTTTGCCTGCAAAATATTTCACGGCTTCGAGCGTCACGCCGGCGTCCTTCGGGGCGCCGGGGCCGGGGGAGAGGCAGACGCGGTCCGGGTGCAGGGCGGCGATCGCCTCGATCGTCATTTCGTCGTTTCGGACGACGCGCACGTCTTCGCCGAGTTCGCCGAAGTACTGCACGAGGTTGTAGGTGAAGCTGTCGTAGTTGTCGATCATCAAAAGCATGGCTGCGCCTCTTATCGTTCCGTGAGTCCGAGTTCCGCGATTTCCGCGGCCTTCAAAACCGCCCGCGCCTTCATCTCCGTCTCCTTCCATTCAAATTCGGGCACCGAGTCAGCGACGATCCCGGCGGCGGCCTGCGCGTAGAGCATCTTGTCCTTGATGACGCCCGTGCGGATGGCGATCGCGAGGTCGGCTTCGCCCGCGTAGGAGAGGTAGCCCACGGCGCCGCCGTAGAGGCCGCGCTTCACGGGCTCGAGTTCGTCGATGATCTGCATGGCGCGCACCTTCGGAGCGCCCGTGAGGGTGCCGGCGGGGAACGTGGCCTTCAAGACGTCCACGGCGGTGTAGCCGTCCTGCAATTCGCCTTCGACGTGGCTCACGAGGTGCTGCACCTGGGAGTAGCGCTCGATCGCGTACTTTTCCGTCACTTTGACGGTGCCGATCTTGGCGATGCGGCCGATGTCGTTGCGGGCGAGGTCGATCAGCATCAAATGTTCGGCGCACTCCTTTTCGTCGTGGCGCAGCTCGTCCGCGAGCCGCGCGTCTTCTTCAGGAAGCGGGCTGCGGGGGCGGGTGCCTGCGATCGGACGGATGCCCACGATCGTCTTCCCGTCGCGATGCTCGCTTCGCACGAGGATTTCGGGGGAGGCGCCCACGACGTAGAAGTCGCCGAAATGGTAGAAGTACATGTAGGGCGAGGGGTTCAAGGTGCGCAGCGCCCGGTAGAGGGAGAGCGGATTCTCGGTGAAGGGGCGCTCGATGCGCTGGCCGATCTGCACCTGCATCACGTCGCCTGCGGCGATGTAGTCTTTGGCTTTGCGCACGGCGGCGAGGTAGTCGGCTTTGGCAAAGGGGCGGGAGGCTTCATGCAGCGTCCCTTCGCCCGCGTAGGGCGCCTGAACGCTGCGCTCGAGCGCCTCCTTCAGGATGCGAAGCCGCGTGCGGGCGCGCAGGAACGCGTCGGGCGCCGCGGGGTCCACGTTGAGAATGAGGTAGAGGCGGCCCGCGAGGTTGTCGAAGGCGACGAGTTCGTCGCACTGCAGCAGCTCGATGTCGGGGAGCCCCAGGTCGTTTTCCTTCAAGTCGGGGAGTTTTCCTGGCTCGATGAGGCGCACGGTGTCGTAGCCGAAGAAGCCCGCGAGACCGCCCGCAAACCGGGGCAGGCCGGCGGGCGCGTAGGACTTCACGCGGGCGGCGTAGGCCTTGATGAAGTCAAGCGGGTTCTCGCGGCTTTCCTCCACGACGTTGCCGTCGGTGACGAGCTTTGTGACGGGCCCCTCGGGCGTGAGATGCGAGAGGATCTTGGTGCGGGCCGCAAGCCCGATGAAGCTGTAGCGCGCAAAGCGCGTGCCGCCTTCGACGCTTTCCAGAAGAAAGGTGTCGGGACGATTGGCAAGCTTCAGGTAGATCGAGAGCGGCGTCTCCAGATCCGAGAGGCACTGCTCGACGATGGCAATGCGGTTGTAGCCTCGGTCGGCGAGGGCGCGGAATTCGGTTTCGGTCATCATGACACGGATCTCCGTAATGAAAATTTGAACGGGTCCTGAAGCGGTCGGCCGGACGCAGAAAAAGCGTGCGGAGGCTTTTCAGGCGAGTCTGAGGAGAAGAGGGGGAAGGCCGGACGTTGACAAGGCCGTCAGCGCTCGGAACGAAGCGTGCAACGCCGCGCGGTGCGCGAGCGTCAGAGCGACGAGCGGCGCCATGACCAAGCCCCCTGGGCGAACCAGCCGCAGGGCTTGGCCGCTCGGGCGAGCACAACAGATTTTGAGCAAATCGTCGTCATGGCGTTGAGAAAAAAGGTGCGGGGACAATCCCCGAAGACCTGGTCATTGTGCCATCGCCCGAACGGTTTGGCGCGGCGCCGCGGGCAAAATGCCGCGGGAAAGCGACGGGACTGGGCGATAGTGCGTAGGAAGAGGGGCTCCGCCAAATTCGAAATCGGTCGGCATAATGGCGTCACGGGCCGCCGCGGGCGCGGCCGCATTGGGAGCTACATCATGCAGGAATCCTTGGGCTGGTTCACCCGGCAGTTTCGCATTTTCGGGACGTTTGAGGGCCGCGCCACGCGGTCGGAATACTGGTACTGGACGCTCTGGTGCGTGATCGCCACCTTCGCCGCGGCGATCGTGGACGCCTTGATCGGCACCGCGAGCGTCGTGAGCGGCCTCTTCTGGCTGCTGGTGCTGGTGCCCACGCTGGCAGTGAGCGCGCGGCGTCTGCATGACATCGGGAAGTCAGGCTGGTGGCAGCTTCTCTATCTGCTGCCCGTCATCGGGAGCCTGGTGCTCTTCGTGTTCTTCTGCCTTCCGTCGCAGGAAGGCGCCAACCGCTTCGGCGGCGCGGCGCCGAAGCATCCCTGAGGTTTCCGCCAAAAGAAACGCCCCGCCGCGGCATCTTCATGCCTTGCGACGAGGCGTCGGCCGGGGACGAACGTCCCCAGAAAACGGCGCGCCAGTCTGATCAGTCGGCGGCGGCGCGCAGCGATTCGCGCAGCTTTTCGATGAGATCGCGGGGCGAGGCGGCGACGGGGGCCGCGGGCTTCTTCCATTCGCCGGCGTGGTAGGCCTTGGCGGCCGTCACTTCGCGCACGAGACGGTCGCGAAGCTCCTTGGCGAGCGCAAGGCGGCTTTCGTCCGTGAGCTTTTCATGCTCGTCGCGGTAGGCCACCGTCCAGTCCACGAGATAGCGCAGGAATTCCGCGTTGTCCATCGTGTCGCCGTGATGCGGAAAGTTCAGCGTCAGTTCGGCGGCCATCTGGCCGGCTTCGTTCAGTACCGTCGTCAGGGCGTTGTCGTTCATTTTTCGTGACCTCTGTTGTCTTGTGCGTCCCGAGGGGACAGGAGTTCCAGTCCGCGAATCATACCTTTTTCCGAGCCGTCCCGCGGGCCGGCCGCGGCCAAGCGGCCCGAAGAAGCGCCGTCTTCGGACCGTCTTGGGAGGTGCGGGGACTCAGGCCCCGTCGGCTTTTTCCACCTTCACCGCGCACACCTTGTATTCCGGGGTGCTGCAGAGGTTGTCAAGCGCCGCGTTCGTGAGCCAGTTGGAGTTGCCGTCCTGAAAGTGAAACGGCATCCACGTTTCGCCCCGGTTCGTCTTGGGCGAGACATGCGCGGTGGACTCGATCACGCCGCGGCGGGAGGAGACCTTCACCCGGTCGCCGTCGGCGATCCCCAGACGAGCGGCGTCTTCGTCGTTGATCTCGATGAAGGACGAGCCCGCGTAGGCGTTGAGCCCCTCCGTCTTGTCCGTCATGGCGCAGGCGTTGTAGTGCCAGAGGATGCGCCCCGTCGTGAGCATCAGGGGGTAGTCCGCGTCGGGGAGTTCGTTGGAGGCCCGGTAGAGGGCCGTCGAGTAGCGGCCGAGGCCGCGGGCGAACGTCTTCTGATGCAGGATGGGCGTGCCGGGGTGGTCTTTGGCGGGGCAGGGCCAGATGAGGCCGCGCCCGGCGACTTCCTCGCTGTCCAGACGCTGGTGGCTGATGCCCGCAAAGGACGGGGTGAGCGACGCGATCTCGTCCATGAGGTCCGCGGCGGTGACGGGGGGCTGCGGGTAGCCCAGGCGGTTCATGAGGTCCGTGAAGATGTCGGTGTCAAGCCGCGTTCCCGGAATCGTCACCGCCTTGCGGATGCGCTGCACGCGGCGCTCCGTGTTGCTGAAGGTGCCTTCCTTCTCGGCGTAGCTCACGCCGGGGAGGACGACGTCGGCGTACTTGGCGGTCTCCGTGAGAAAGAGATCGTCCACGACGAGGAACTCCAGGCTTTTGAGCGCCTTGATGACGTGGTGCGTGTCGGGGTCGGTGCGCACCGGGTCCTCTCCGAAGATGAAGAGCCCCTTCACGTCGCCCGAAATCATCTTGGGGAAGCACTCCGTGGCGTAGAGGCCGGCTTCGTGCGGAATCTCGACGCCCCAGGCCTTTTCAAAGCGCTCGACCACGGCGGGGTCGGCGAGCTTCTGGTAGCCCGGCAGGTCCGCGGGGGACGCCCCCATGTCGCAGGCGCCCTGCACGTTGTTCTGGCCGCGAATGGGATTCACGCCGCAGCCGGGGCGCCCGAACTTTCCCGTGACCATGGCGATGTTGGACAAGGCCATCACGCCTTCGGTGCCCGAGGAGTGCTCGGTGACGCCGAGGCAGTAGACGATGGCGGCCCGCTCGGCTTCGCCGTAAAGATGCGCGGCGGCGACCAGGTCGCGCGCGTCGATGCGGCAGATTTGGGCGACGGCTTCGGGCGTGTAGTCCTCCACCATCTTCGCGAGCGCTTCAAACCCTTCGGTGCGGGTGCGGATGAAGTCCTGATCGATGAGCCCCGAGTGGATGAGCTCGCGCACGATGCCGTTGGCAAAGGCCACGTTCGTGCCGGGCCTCAACTTCAGGTGAATGTCCGCAGACTTCGTGAGCCCGATGCTGCGCGGGTCCACGACGATGAGCTTCGTGCCGCGCCGCACCGCCGCGCGGATCTGCATGCCGATCACGGGGTGCGCTTCTTCGGGGTTGGAGCCTACGAGGAGAATGACCTGGGCGTTCTGGCAGATGTCGTCGATGGGATTCGTCATCGCGCCCGAGCCCAGCGTTCTTGCGAGCCCCGCCACCGACGGCCCGTGGCAGACGCGGGCGCAGTTGTCGATGTTGTTCGTCTTCAAGGCCGTGCGCGCGAGCTTTTGAAAGAGGTAAATGTCTTCGTTCGCAGAGCGCGCGCACGCGAAGGCCGCGAGCGCCTTGCCGCCGTGCTTTTCGCGGATTTCCGCAAGACGCCGCGCGGTGAGCGAGAGGGCTTCCTCCCAGGTGGCGGGCTCAAGCTCCCCTGTCGCCTCGTTGCGGATCAGGGGCGTCTGAAGGCGTCGCTCGGACTGCACGAAATCAAAGCTGCCGAAGCGCCCCTTGACGCAGAGCATCTTGTGGTTCGTGGGGCCGTCGGCGGCTTCGGTGCCGACGATGCGGTTGTCCTTCACCAGAAGGTAGTACTGGCACCCGGTGGCGCAGTGCGGGCAGGTGGTGAGAACCTTCTTGATCTCCCAGGAGCGGTAGTTCCGGCGGAATTTTGACGTGAGCGCTCCCGTGGGGCAGGCCTTGGCGCAGTTGCCGCAGGATTCGCAGGCGGTCTGCTTCCAATCCTCGCCAAAGGGCGCTTCGATCGTGATGCGCAGGCCGCGCTTTTCGGTGTGAAGGACGCCGTTTCCGGACGCGTTGCGGCAGGCGCCCACGCAGCGCTGGCAGCGGATGCAAAGCGCGGGGTCAAAGCGCAGGAAGGGGTTCCCGTCCAGCACCTTGCCCGAGGCGGGCTTTGCGTCAAACGGCGTGGCGTCCACGCCCAGCTCGCGGCAGAGGTTCTGCAGCTCGCAGGCGCCGTTCTTGGGGCAGGAGAAGCAGTAGTGCGTGGTGTTGAGGCCGTGCTCGGCGAGAATGAGCTGAAGGGCTGTCTTGCGCGCGGCGGCGATCCGAGGCGACTCGGTCACGACCGCCATGCCTTCCGTCACCTTCGTGGCGCAGGCGGGGACGAGCGCAGCTTCGCCTTCCACTTCCACCATGCAAAGGCGGCAGGAAGCGATGCTGCTCACGTCTTTCAGCCAGCAAAGGGTGGGGATGCGCACGCCGTTTTCACGCGCGGCTTCGAGAATCGTGGCGCCTTCGGGGGCGGCGACGGCTTTTCCGTTGAGGGTGAGGTTAAGCATATTGAATTCTCCCGCCGATCATCGCGCCGCAGCCGAAGTGGTCGCAGCGCAGGCAGCGGCCGCATTCCTGCCGCGCCTCTTCGTCGCTCATGCCGAGCTCCGTGCCTTCAAAGTCCTTGCGCCGCAGCTTCACGGGGCGCTCCGCGAGGTTGACGCGCCCCGTGGGGGTGCGGTTGTTCGGGGCCGCCTCGGGGGCCTTCACGTCGACCGAAAGCGTGTGGTGAAAGCCCAGCATCTCGTCGATGTTGCGCGCCGCGACGCGGCCCGCGGCGATGGCGCGGATCACGGTCGCAGGCCCCGTCTGGCAGTCGCCGCCCGCAAAGACCTTGGGAAGGTTGGTTTCGAGCCGGTCGTTGGCAAGAAACGCCCCGCGCTTGGCGGCAAGGCCCGCCGCCTCAAAGGGCGCCGAGACAATGTCCTGCCCCACGGCGATGAGGATGAGATCGGCCTCGAGCCGCTCCTCGGGCTTGGCGGCATTCACGGGCGCGGCGCGCCCGCGGGAATAGGCGGAGATCATCTGAGGCTGCATCACGAGCGCGGTGCAGCGGCCGGCGTCGTCTGTTTCAATGCGCACCGGCGCTCTGAGGGGGAGCATCTCCACGCCTTCGGCGACCGCGGCTTCAATTTCTTCCCGCAAGGCCGTCATGTCTTCAACGCGGCGGCGGTACACGAGGCTCACTTCCGCAGCGCCCGCGCGCACCGCCGTGCGCACGCAGTCCATGGCGACGTTGCCGCCGCCGATCACGGCCACCTTGCGGCCGGTGAAGTCGGGGATTTCGCCGTCGCCGATGCCGCGCAGAAGATCCACGGCGGACATGACGCCTTTTGCGTCAATGCCGGGGAGGGCGAGCTTTTTCCCCGTGTGGGCGCCGATCGCGACGAACACGGCGTCAAAGTCGCGGGCATAGGCCTGCATTTCCGCTGTCCCCGTGCGGGACTCGGTGTGCAGCGTGATGTTGCCCACGGAGAGAATGGCGCGGATGTCCTCGTCCAGCCGTTCGCGCGGGAAGCGGTAGGCGGGGATGCCGTAGCGCATCATGCCGCCCGCCTGCTTCTTTTCTTCAAAGACGTCAACTGAGTGGCCCATGAGCGCGAGAAAGTACGCGCAGGTGAGGCCCGCGGGGCCGGCGCCGATGACGGCGATGCGGCGCCCGGTGTCGGGAAGTCGGCGCGGCACGGGAACCTGGTCGGCCGCTGCTTGATCGACGGCGTAGCGCTTGATGCCGCGGATGTTGACCGGGGCGTCGATCAGCGTGCGGCGGCAGCGCTTTTCGCAGGGATGCTCGCACACGAAGGCGCAGGCGGTGGGGAAGGGATTGTCGCGGCGGATGAGCGCCACGGCGCCGGCGCAGTCGCCCGCGCCCGTGAGGGCGATGTAGCCCGGAATGTCCACGTGCGCAGGGCAAAGCGTTTCGCAGGGCACGGTCTGATGCACGGCGGCCTGGCAGTGATGCGCGGTCACGTGGCTGTCGAATTCGGTCCGGAAGGTCTCCAGGGCTTCAAGAACGAGACGCCCGGCGTCCCAGCCGATGGCGCAGTCGGAGGCGTCGGCAATGTACTGCGCGAGCGTCCGAAGGCGCGCCACGTCGTCCGGCGTCGCGTCCGCGCCGTCGACGATTTTCGCGACGAGCCGCGCGAGCTGCGGCAGTCCGTCGCGGCAGGGCACGCACTTGCCGCAGGTTTGCGCGGCCGCGGCGGCGACGTAGGAATGAAGGAGCGTGAGGGGGCACTGGCCGGGCGGCGTCGCGGTGAGGCGCCGCTTGAAGGCGTCGATGGCGCTCTGGCTCAGGGCGTCGGAGGGCGCTTCCGGGTGAATCGATAGCCGGGACATGGTTGGGGTTCCTCTTTTTTAGAGGTTGTTCTCTTGAGATCCGCTTGAGGGGAAAAGCGGAGCCTTGTTTTGAAAAAGCCGAGGCTTTTATTGGTACTAACACCGATATTTTAAGAGCCAGTTTCATTTTCAAGCCCGGCCGTGCGCGGGGATTTGTCAGGGGTTTCCCCTCCGACGAAAGGCGTAGTACCTTTGGCGGCGACGGCGCATCCGGTTGATTTTTCACTGGAATAATCAGACGTCAATAGCAAGGCAATGAAATTGCAATGACGAAATTCGGCCGCCGGGACTGGCCGGGACTTGCAGGCGGCGCCGGGAGCGCACGAAGATTTACAAAACAAGCGGCCGCGGCGAAAGCGCCGTGCCATAGAATCGCCCCCAAAGCCCGAGTTCGCCGACAAGGCTCGGCGGCGGGCGCTTCACTTTTGCTCGGGCGGCCTGACGCCGAGCCTTTGACCGGGCGAGAGCCGCCCTCATCGCCCTGCTTTAAGAAAGTTTGCAAATCATCATGGCTGACCTTGAACACTACCGCCGCATTCTTGCCACCGCCGCCGAACAGCTCGGCTTTTCGGACGTGAAGCCCGATCCCGAAGGCGTCTGCACGCTGCAGTTTGAAGACACGTTCGTGAACCTTTCCTGCCGCGAGGAGAGCAGCCAGCTCACGATGGTGATTCCTGTGGCGGAAGTGCAGGGCGAATGCCCGCGCGAAGTGATGGAGCTTCTTTTGGACGCCCAGCTTTTCTTCAAGGACACCCGCGGCGGCTGCTTCGCCTTTGACAAGACGAACGGCTGGGTGCTCCTGCAGCTGAACCTCATGGCGGACGCCATTGACGAAAACATGCTCGGCAACGCGATCGAAAACATGCTCGACGTCGCGCGCCGCTTCGGGGAGTCCGTGGGGGAAATCCTCGCGGGCGGCCAGGGGCCGGCTCAGGCGGAGGACGACGTCGGAGCGGCTGCGGGCCAGGGCGGCATCGCGGTCTGAGGCTGCAAACGCTCAAAGTCCGTCGCCTGCGGGCCGCTAAAATAGGCCCCGTACCTCATTTTTGAAGCAGGAAATTTCTCGCGTGACGGACTTTCTTACTCTGCAGGGCGCCCGCGTGACGCTCGCCGTGACGGGCGGCATCGCCGCCTACAAAGCCTGCGAAGTCGTGCGGCTTTTGAAAAAGGCGGGCGCGGACGTCACGGTCATCCTGACGAAGGCCGCCGCGGCCTTCGTGACGCCGATGACGTTTGAAGCGCTCTCGGGGCATCCCGCGGGCGCTGATGTTTTGTCTTCGCCCCTTTCGCACATCAAGGTCGCGCAGGACTGCGACCTCTTTCTCGTGGCGCCCGCGACGGCGGACTCCCTTGCGAAGATCGCCTGCGGACTCGCCGACGACCTGGTGAGCACGGCCGCGCTCGCGCGCACGGCGCCGCTTGCGGTCTGCCCCGCCATGAACACCGCCATGTGGAGGAATCCGGCGACGCAGCGCAACGTTCGGCAGCTTTTGGCGGACGGCGTTGAAGTCTGGGGGCCGGCGGCGGGGGGACTCGCCTGCGGCGCCATGGGCGCGGGACGCATGATCGAGCCCGCGGAAATCGTGGAGCGGGCGGCGGCGACGCTCACGCCGAAGACCCTCGCCGGGCGACGCGCCGTGGTGACGGCGGGCCCCACGGTCGAAGCAATCGACCCCGTGCGCTGCCTCACCAATCACAGCTCGGGCCGCCAGGGCTATGCCGTGGCGCGAGCGCTCGCGGCGGCGGGGGCGGAAGTCACTCTCATTTCCGGTCCCGTTGCTCTCACGCCGCCCGCGCTCGTGCATTGCGTGCGCGTGACGAGCGCCCGGGAGATGCTCGAAGCGTCACTGGCGGCTGCTGACGGCGCGGATCTTTTCGTGGGCGCCGCGGCGGTGGCGGACTGGCGCCCCGAGACGCCCTCCGCGCAGAAAATGAAAAAAGAGCCGGGCGTGGACCGGCAGACGATCGCCTTCGTGAAGAATCCCGACGTCATCGCGTCCGTGAAGGCGGCGCACCCCAATCTTTTGGTGATGGGGTTTGCGGCGGAAACGGAGGCGATTGAAGAAAACGCCAAAAAGAAGCTTGACGCGAAGCGCCTGGATTTTGTGGTCGGCAACGACGGCCCGGCGGCCTTCGGGTCTGAAGAAAATACGGTCGTCATCGTCTCGCGCGCGGGCGTGCGGCGCGTCGCGGCCGCTTCCAAAGACCGCATTGCCGCAGAGCTCGTCGCGGAGCTCGCGCGCGCCTTAAAGGAGAAGACCCATGCATGATCCCCGTACGCTCGAGCCCGCAGGCGGCGACTATGTCACCTACCTTGACAAGCTTCTTTCCGGCAAGGAAAGGAAGTTGGAGCCCCTCTCCATCTCGGCTTCGGACGGCATGGTGAAGGTGCAGTCGGCGGCGGAAGTGAAGGCGGACGCGGCGGCGCGGCAGGCCGAGGTGGACGCGTGGCGCGCGCAGCGGCGCGAAAAGCAGCAGGCCGCGGCCGCAAAGCTCGGCACGGTCTTCGGCTCCATTCTTGCGGCGGCCGGCGTGCTTTCCATCGTGACCGGCGTGCTCGAGCCCGACCTTGAGTCGGTTTGCATCCCGCTTGGTATGATCACTGTCTTTGCCGGCACCGTCCTCGCGGGCCGCTCGAAGTCCGCGGCAAGGCGCCGCTGACATCCTCACACTAAACCAAAAGCCGCCCCGGCCGGGCGGCTCTAGCCACAATGAAGATTGCTCTCAAGGTGCTGGACGAACGCGTCCGCGATTCTCTTCCCAAGACCGCCACCGCGGGCAGCGCGGGCGTTGACCTGCGCGCCGTGCTCGACGAGCCGGTCATCGTCCATCCCGGGGACACGTACCTCGTGAAGACGGGCGTCGCCATTCACATCGGCGACCCCGGCTACGCCGCGCTCATCCTGCCCCGCAGCGGCCTCGGCCACAAGAAGGGCATCGTGCTCGGAAACCTCGTGGGCCTCATCGACTCCGACTATCAGGGCGAATTGATGGTTTCGCTCTGGAACCGCTCGAAGGAAGACTTTGAGTTGAAGCCCTTTGAGCGCATCGCGCAGCTCATGGTGGTCCCCGTCGTGCAGCCTGAATTTGAAGTGGTGGAGAGCTTTGAAGAAAGCGAGCGCGCCGCAGGCGGCTTCGGCTCCACCGGCACCCGTTGATCTCTTTTTTCCGCTGAGGGCGCCCCGCGGGGCGCTCTTTTTCTCTCAGAACCATGGCGATTGCAACGCTTACCGAGTCCTACAAGGTGCTGCGTCATCAGACCGCGTGGTCGCTTCTCGCGGCTGACACGGGGCCGGAGACGCTCGCGCTTTTGCAGACCCTTCTTTTTGAAACCGACCGGCGGCTCCCCAATTCCGTCTTCGTTGACCGCCTGATGCGGCTCTTGAATGAAATGTCGGTGGAGTCCGTGTCGCGCGAGGCGGCGGCCGCCCGCATCGTGCAGTGGCGCCAGGCGGGCTACGTCGTGCGAAGCTTGACGGACCGCGACGCCGAGCCCGTCTACGAACTCTCGGTGGGGGCCTTCGAGGCGATCCGCTTCATCTCCGGCCAGACTGTGACGCGCATTTCGCCCACGGAGAGCCGATTGGAGCTCCTCATTCACGCTGTGAAAAAGCTCGTGGACGACACGGACGAAGACGTGAAGAAGCGCATCGAGCGTCTGCAGGCGGAGAAGAAGGCGATTGACGAGCGCATCCGCGCCTTGAAGGACGGACGCATCACGACGGTGTCCGAAGTCGAGGTGCAGGCGCAGGTCTTTGACATCCTCGCGATGATCGAGGCGCTGGACGGCGACTTTCTGCGCGTCCGCGACGCGTTTCATGCGCTTGCCGAAAAGATCCACACCGACATCATGGCGAGCGAGTCCACCCGCGGAAAGATTCTGGAGCAGTTCTTCGCGGGCTACGACACCATCGCTGAAAGCGACGAAGGACGGACCTTCACGGCGTTCTACCGCTTTCTTTCAAGCGAACTCTCCACGCGCGAAATCGAGGAGCTTGTGGACGCCTTGGCCGAGCGCCCCTTCTGGAGCCAGTTGGAAGACCGGCGGCGCGATGCGATCGCGGACATCCAGACGGACTTGAGCCACCGCGCCCGCGAGACGCAGCAGGTGATGAAGCGGCTCGCGTCGTCCTTGCGCTACTTCGTGCAGAGCCGCGAGTATCAGCAGAACCGGCGGCTCGCCGGCTTGATTGACGACGCGCGTAAGCTCGCGCTGGAAGTCTCCCGCACCAGGGCGTTTTCGGCCACGAGCCGGGTCTTTGAAGCGGACCAGACGTTCGCGTCGATTTCGAGCGTGGGCGAAGTGTCGCTCTACGACCCCGAGAACGCCGGAAGCGGCGAGACGCTGCAGACGGCGGAAGTTCCGGTGGTGGACCTGGCGGCGCTCGCCGAGCGCCTCGCCGCCTCTGAAATCAACTACGCGTGGCTCAAGGAGACGATCGAGCGGTGCCTCGCGGAGCGCGAGACTGTGACGATCGGCGACGTGATGACGAAATTTCCCGCCCGGCAGGGGCTCGCGTCCGTCGTGGGCTACATCCATCTCGCGATTCAGCACGCGGAGGCGCCGCGCGAAGGCGCCTATGAAATCCTGCAGTGGACGAACCGCTTCAAGGAGACGATGCGCGGGCGGCTCCCGGCCTACGTCTTCGTTCGCGGCTGCTTTGACTGACGACGTTCAACCTACGAGACATCATGAAGAAAGACAATCACACGACGATCTACACGGCGGACGGCGCGCAGGTCGATGCCCGTCCGGCCGAGGACGACGCGCTCGCCCGCTTTGAAGCGGTGACGGAGCCTGAGCCGGAGGAAAAAGAGGCGCCGGCCGAGGCGGATGAGGCGCTGGAAGAAAGCGAAAAAGCGGGCGGCAACTGGCCCGGCGACTGCGGCACGCTCTCAATGCCGCTGCGGCGCGTGCTCGTGACGCTCTTGAAGGGGCCCTACCTCTATCGCGAAAAGCGCAAGGAGGCGTGGAACCTTCTCGTGAACAACCTGCCGGTTTTTCGCGAGCAGCTCGCAAACCTCCTGCTTGACCTCGTGATCGACGACGAAGTGGGCGTCGCCTTCGTGCGCTGCCCCGATCTCGGGGACGTGCAGGCGCCGTCGCTTCTGAACAAGTACACCTTCCGGTTTCTCGATTCCGTTCTCCTGATCGAGATGCGCGACCGTCTGATGCGCGCGCAGCAGCACGGCGACCGGGCGGCGATGCAGCTTGACGAAATCAACGCGCACCTTGCGGTCTTTGAACCGTCCGCCAAGAAGGACAGCGCCGCCTTCGCCAACCGCGTGAACGCGGTTTTAAAGCGCATGAAGGAGCGGCACCTGCTCCTTGAAGTCGGCCGCGGCGGCGACACGTGGGAGATCAGCCCGGTGCTGAAGGTGGTCTTTGACGCGGCGCAGGTGGATGCGCTCCGAAAGATCTACGAAGAGGCGGCGAAGGCGAAGCAGGCCGCCGAAGACCTGGTGGGCGGCTTGGAAGAGGACGAGCCCGAAGACGAAGTGAAGCAGGGAGAGGAATAAATGATGGACGAATTGCTGAGCGGCACGGAGCAGTATTGCATCAAACGCCTGCAGCTCGCGAACTGGGGCACGTTTTCCGGCATTCACACGATTGACATCGCCGCAAAGGGCCACCTTTTCGTGGGCGGCTCGGGGTCGGGAAAGTCGACGATTCTGGACGCCATGAGCGTTCTCCTCACCCCGGGGCGCATCAACTTCAACGCCGCGGCGCGGCAGGGCGAAAAGCGCAGCGACCGCTCCTTCATGAGCTACGTCCGCGGCGCCTGGTCGAGCGAGCAGGACAGCGACGGCAAGGCGGCGACGAAGTACCTGCGCACGGGGTCCACGTGGTCGGCGGTGGCGCTCACCTTTGAGAGCAACCTCATGAGCCGCGTGACGCTCCTTTTCGTGGGCTACGTGCGCGGCGCCTCCCGCGACGAGCAGTCCGTGCGCCGCAACTACTTCGTGATTCCCGACGACTTCGCGATGGAGTCGATCGCGGACTTTGCGGCAAGCGACTTCAACGTGCGCCTCGTGAAGAAGGTCGCGCCCGCGAGCCAGAGCTTTCCTTCGTTCGGGCCCTACTTTGAATGCTTCGGAAAGTACTTCGGCATCCGCGACGAAAAGGTGCTGCAGCTTCTGCACAAGGCGCAGTCTGCGAAGAACATGGGGGACGTGAACCTCTTTTTCCGCGAGTTCATGCTCGAGGTGCCGAAGACCTACGAGATCGCCCAGACGCTGGTCGAGGAGTTCGGCGAGCTCAACCAGGCCTACGAAGTCGTGAAGAAGGTGCGAAGCCAGGTCGAGGTGCTGAAGGCCGCTTCGGAAGCAAACGACAAGCGCAATGAGGCGCTTGCGAAGGCCGAGAGCCTGCGGCACCTGTCGGCGACGGTGGACGACTGGAAGAACCGGCAGTTGGATGCCTGCCTCGGGCGGATCCTGCCGCGGCAGGAGCTCGAGCTCGCCAAATCGCAGGCGGCGATGACGGAGCTTTCGGGCGAGCAGGAGCGGCTTGCGGACACGCTTGCTCGCCTGCGGGAGGAGCACTACAAGAGCGGCGGCGAACTCATTGAAAAGCTCGAGGACCAGAAGAAGCTCGCGCAGGCGGCCTACACCGCTGCGAAGCGCCGCCAGGTTCAGTTGGAGGAGCCGCTGAAGCTTCTGGAAAAGAAGCTGCCGGAGTCGGGCGTGAAGTTTGAGGTGCTCGCAAGCCGCCTGCGCGACGAGCGCGACGAGCTCCTCGCCGCCGAAACCGATCTCACCGCAAAGCGCGACGACGCCAACGTCGCCCGCGCCAAGAGGGAGGACGACTTCAAGGGGCTGTGCGCGGAAATCGAGCTCATGCGCCAGAACCCCACGAACATCCCCGCAAAGTTCGTGGCGATCCGCGACGCGCTCGCTGAAGAGATCGGCGTTGCGGCGTCGGAGCTGCCGTTTGCGGGCGAACTGATGCAGATCAAGCCCGAGGAGAGCGAGTGGCAGGGCGCCTGCGAGCGCGTCTTGAAGCAGCTCTCTCTTTCGGTGCTGGTCGCCGACCGGCACTACGCCGCCTTCGCGCGCGCCGTGAACGATCGCAATCTGGGCCTGCGCCTTGTGTACAACCGCGTGACGCGGCGCCAGAGCGAAAAGACGTGGTCGGAAGAGTCGGTCCCGTCGAAGTTTGACTTGAAGGACGGCCCCTTCCGCCGCTGGCTCGAGGACGAGCTCGCGGCTCGCTTTGACTACGTCTGCGTGAGAAAGGTTTCGGACTTTTCGAAATACGAGCGGGCGGTGACGCTCTCCGGACAGGTGAAGCACAACGCCACCCGCCACGAAAAGGACGACCGCCGCGCGGTGGGCGACAAGTCGCAGTGGGCGACGGGCTTCAACAACGCCGAAAAGCGCCGCTACTTTGAAGAGAAGGCGCAGGAGCTCGCCGACGCGATTGCCAAGGGTCGTTCGGACGCCGACCGCCTCGCCGCTGAAATCCGCCTTCTGCAGAAGAAGGCCGCGGCCGTGGTGACGATTCTGAGCACGGCCTGGGAGGACATCGACACGGTGACGCCCGCCGAGCGCCTCCATTCGCTCGAAGCGGAGCTCCTCCAAGTGAAGGGGCGCGATTCGAAGCTTCAGACCCTCACCGAAGAAATCGAGAAGGTGAAGGCCGAGCAGCTGAAGAAGGACGCCGAGGTGCGCGCCCTCGCTGAAAAGATCGGCAAGGAGAAGTCCGCCGTGGAGGCGACCGAGGCGCGGCTTGCCGTCGTGCGCGCGGCCTTGGCGGGCCGCGAACCCGACACGCCCGCCTTGAACCGCTTGAACACCCTCTATTCCGAGGAGTTCAAGACGCCGGTCGATCCTGACAACGCCGAAGAGCGCGCGGCGAAGCTTGACCGAATGCTCGGGACGGCGATTGCGAATGCCGCGAGCGTCGCCTCTGGGGCGCTTTCCAAGATGACGGCGCAGTTCTCCGCCTTCAAGACGCAGTGGCCGGCGGAAAGCGCGGAGATGGACGCGACCGAAGCGTCCGCGGGCGACTACTTTGCGCTTTTGGAGCGCCTTGAGTCGGACGGCCTGCCGAAGTACGAAGAGCGCTTCCGCGACCTGCTCGAAAACCACGCGAAGCAGAACTTGATCGATCTCAATCACGAGATCGAAAACGAGCGGCGCGAGATCAAGTCGCGCATGAAGGAGGTGAACGACTCCTTGGCCGAAGTCGCCTTCAACCGCACGGAGGCGGGCGAGACGCACCTTCGGATTGCCGTGACTGAACGGCGCCTTCCCGAAGTGCTCGAATTCAAGGCGATGCAGGCCGACATCATGAAGGAGGGGATCGACGCCAAGGGGCAGGCGGCGGCCGAGAAGTACTTTGCGAAGCTCTCAGGGCTTGTCGCGAAGCTCGATCCCGAAAAGACCGACACGCGCCTCTGGCGCGAGCGGGTGCTCGATGTTCGCGAGCACGTCGCTTTCCAGGGGATCGAATTCAACGACGCGGGCGAAACGCTGGAAGTGTTCGCGAGCGGCGCCGGCAAGTCCGGCGGCCAGCGCCAGAAGCTCACGATGACGTGCCTCGTGGCGGCGCTCCGGTACCAGTTGGGGGGCACTCGCGACATGAAGCCCAAGTACGCGCCCGTCGTGATGGACGAAGCCTTTGACAAGGCGGACAGCGAGTTCACCGACATCTCGATGCGCATCTTCAAGGACTTCGGCTTCCAGCCCATCATCGCGACGCCTGAGAAGGGGCTCTTCACGCTCGAGCCCTACATGGGGTCCTTCTCCTACGTGTCCTGCCGCGACCGCTCGGCGTCGTCCGTGCTCTCGATGACGCCCGAAAAGGTGGAGTCGATGCTGCAGACGGACGCCGAGGCGGCTGAGGCGCCGGAGGCCTGAGGTGCCCGCCACGCTCGCAACGGTCGGCGAAGCGCTTGAGGGCCGCTACCGGCGCCATGCCCGCGAGTGGCTCGAGCGCGCGGCGGCGGGGGCGCCCTTTGAGGTGCAGTCCTTTTCGATCGCGGTCGCCAGGAAGGAGGCCGCCCGCGACGTCGCCGCCTACGACGCTTGGGAGGCGCAGTGGCGGCGCCTGGAAGATCCAGGGCTTCGCGTCGTGCGCGAGCCCGCCCTCTGGCGCGAGCTTGGACGCAGCGACCGGCCCGTGCGGCTTCTGGTGCTGAGCCTCAAGGCGGCGTTTTCCCTGATGCCCGACGGACGGCGCCTGGGAAAGGCGTTTCTCTCGGCCCTGCAGCGCGCCGAGCGCCTCGCGGCCGCTGGGCGAGGCGACATCGCGCAAGCGTGCCTTGCGGAAGGCCGGTTCATTCTCGAAGCCGACGACGCAGCGTTTCAGCGCTTGACGGCCGTGCTTCATTGGCTCAAAACGCACGAGCGGGCGGACTGCTACATCCGCGAGCTCCCCGTGGAGGGCGTGGACACCAAGTGGCTCGAAAACAACCGGGCGCTCGTAGCGCGGCTCATGACGTCGATTCTGGGGCTTGAAGCGCCCCTTGCGGCCGCGGACGTCGCGGCGCGGTGGAATCTGCTCTCGCCCCCGGCGCTGCTGCGCGTGCGGCATGCGCACGTCATCGTGCCGGGGCTTCCCGCGGACGCGCTCGCGGCGCTGCCGGCGATGGTGCTCTCCCAGGCGAGGGTGAAGCGCGTGGCGGTGGTGGAAAATCTGCAGACGGGGCTGGCGCTCTCGGTCCCCGACGACGTGCTCATCGTCACCGGCATGGGGGCGGCGGTGAAGCTGCTTGCGGCGGCCGCATGGGCGCGCGAAGCTCGGATCGTTTACATGGGCGACTTGGATCAGCACGGCTTGACCATTCTCGCGGAGCTTCGGCGCGCGCTGCCGCAGACGGAGTCCGTCCTCATGACGACGGAGACGCTCGCGCATTGGCGGCATCTCGCGGTGACGGATCCCACGGGGCGCCTCAAGACGCCCGAGGCGGGGCTCAAGCCGGCGGAGCTCGCGCTCTTTCATGAGCTGCAGGCCAGGCGCCTGCGTCTGGAGCAGGAGCGTCTTCCCATCGCGGACATCAACCGCGTCTTTCAGGCGGCGCTGCAGCGGGCGCCGGAGGCAACATGACCAAAATACAAGCGAATGATCTCGAGGGGCTTGACAGCGAGGAGACGGAGGCGAAGCCCTGGCGGCGCGAGGAGTTCGAGCCCGAGTGGATGAAAAAGCTCCGGGAGCTGCACCCCGAGGCGCTCGAGGAGGCTCTGAAGCCTGAACCGGAACCCGAACCGGAGCCTGCGCCTGCGCCCGAATCGGAGCCCGAGCCGCCTGCGCCGGAAAAGACGCCCTTTCGCATGAGCGACGCCGACACGGCGATGCTTCCCCGAAACGTAGAGGCGAGAGACCTCTGCAGCCTGGGAAGCGGCTCCGCGCGGCGCTACACCGCGGGCGTCCGGATGGAGGCGCTGCAGTACTTTGAGCGCGGCTGGGGCTACAAGGCGACGGCAGGGTTTCTGCACCTGCCTTACTACACCGTGCGCGAGTGGAAGCGACAGTACAAGCAGGGGAAGTTCTCGCGGGAGCGGATCGAGGCGGAGCTTGCGGCGGCGGGCGACCTCTTTGAAAAGCCCGAGCCCGCGAACTACGTGCCGGGCGAGGCGGAGAAATGACGTCGGCGCCGGGCTGGCGGGATGCGGCGGGGCTGGGCTTTGTTTCAAGCCTCGGGCCTTTCGTCATCACGGCCTACGTGCCGGGCTTCTACGAAATCGCCGCCGAGTTCGGCGCGTCCTTTGTCGCGGTGCAGCAGTCGATGACCGCCTACCTCGCGGGCTTTGCGGCGGCCGCGCTCTTCGTGGGGGCGTTGTCCGACGCCTTCGGACGAAAGCCCGTCTTGACGGGCGGCATGCTGCTTGTGATCGCCGCAACGCTCGCGGCGCTCGCAAGCGACAGCTTTCTGGTCTTCAACGTCTGCCGCGTCTTCCAAGGCATGGGCGCCGCGGTGGGACAGGTCGTGACGCTTGCGTTGGTTCGAGACCGCTGGCAGGGGCTTGACGCCGCCAAGATGAACGGCCTCGTTGCGATGTTCTTTGCCGTGGCGCCGGCGGTGGCGCCCGTGGTGGGCGGCGAACTCGTGGTGCACTGGGGGTGGCGCGCGGTCTACGTCTTCATTGCGGCCTACGCCGCGGCGGTGGCGATTTCGGTGACGGTGTTTCTCACCGAGACGCTCCCGCAGGAGAAGCGCCGGCCGTTTCGTCCCGGGGCGCTCGCGGCCGGCTATCGGCGCGTTCTCTTGTCGGGCCCGTTCATGGCGGGCGCGGCCGCGCACGGCTTCGCGTTCATGGGCGGGATTCTCTACTCCGCAGGCGCCGCGGACTTCGTGGTGAAGGTGATGGGCCTTCGCGTGGACGAATTCGGCTGGCTCACGGTGCCGCTCGTCGTCTCGGGCATCGCGGGCAGCTGGGCGTCGCCGCGGCTTGCGGCCCGCTGGGGCGCGGCGGGGATGCTGCGGCGCGTCACGATCGCCATGATTTTCGCGTCCGCTGCGGCGGCGCTCGCGGACTGGATCTGGGCGCCGGGCTTTCCCTGGGTGCTTCTCGGACCGGCGCTCTACTACTTTGCGATGTCGGCCGACCGCCCGGTTCTGCAGGTCCTCAACCTCGACTTCTTTCCGGAAAATCGCGGCACGGCGGCCTCCGTGCAGCAGTTCTTCGCCACGGGGTCCTTTGCCGCGTGCACGGGCTTCTGGGTGCCGCTCGTGATGGGGAGCGCCGCCCGCTACGCCCTCGTCATGACCTTCTGCGCCGTCATGGTGCTCTGCCTCTCTTTCGTGCTTTTGAAAGGCCGCCGCTAGCGGGTTTTCTGCACCATTTCGGTGAAAACCCGCGGACATGTTCGGGTAAACACCTTAGGCCGCTTGTTGTTTCTCAAGGAAATTGACGGCGCGCGAGGTGTTTCAGAATGTTAAAGCGTACGATCAGTCCCTTCGCCTCTTCGGGAGGCGAAGATGAAATTTGCAATAAATCAGTGGAGTATTTAATCATCATGACTGGTCTTGAGATGGTGTTGATCGCCGTGGCGGTGCTGGCGGTCGGCTATTTCGGCTACGCCAAATGGCTGGAAAAGACCTGGGGCATCGACCTCAAGCGTCCGACCCCGGCAGTTGCCAAGAATGACGGCAAGGATTTCGCGCCCGCCTCGCGGTGGACGGTTTTTGCGCATCAGTTCACGTCCATTACGGGCGCGGGCCCCGTGACGGGCCCGATCATTGCGGCCATGTTCGGCTGGCTGCCCGCCCTTTTGTGGATGCTTGTGGGCGGCGTCTTCTTCGGCGCCGTGCAGGACTTCACGTCCCTTTACGCCTCGGTGAAGAACGGCGGCCGCTCGATCGGCATGATCATTGAAGACTACGTCGGCCGCACGGGCCGCCGGCTCTTCCTCTTCTTCTGCTGGCTCTTCACGCTGCTTGTGATCGCCGCCTTCTGCGACATGGTCGCCAACACCTTCAACGGCTATTCAAAGACGGGGACCGAGCTCGTTGCGAACGCCGCCGCGGCCTCCACCTCCCTCATCTACATGGCGGTGGCGGTCGTCTTCGGCCTCTACCTCAAGTACTGCAAGCCGTCTTCGGGCGTGCAGTTCGTGGTGGGCGTGGTGCTCATGATCGTGATGCTCACGCTGGGCTACCTCTTCCCGGTGTACGCCGACATGCTCACGTGGCGCTACGTGGTGTTCGCGTACCTCTTCGCGGCCTCCGTGATGCCGATGTGGCTCTTGAAGACCCCGCGCGACTACCTCTCGATGTTCCTTCTGATGGGCGTCATCGTGGCGGGCGTTCTGGGCGTCTGCATTGAGAACCCGACCCTCAACATGCCGGCCTTCACGGGCTTCACGGTGAAGGGCATGGACCTCTTCCCGATTCTCTTCGTGACGATCGCCTGCGGCGCCGTCTCGGGCTTTCACTCGCTCGTGAGCACGGGCACGTCTTCGAAGATGATCGCGAGCGAAGGCGACATGCGCCTCGTGGGCTACGGCTCCATGTGCATTGAAGTGATTCTGGGCATCGTCTCGCTCGTCGTCGTGTGCGCCGCCGCCAACAACGGCACGCTCCCCGCGGGCACCCCGTTCCAGACGTTCTCTCACTCCGTCGCGGCCTTCCTCACCACGATCTTCGGCGTGCCGCATCAGATCGCGACCTACATCCTCACGATGTGCGTGTCCGCGCTCGCGCTGACGAGCGTTGACGCCGTGGCCCGCATCGGCCGCATGTCGCTGCAGGAGCTCTTCACCCCGTCCGCGGGCGAAGAGAAGAATGCCGTGCAGAAGCTCTTCACGAACACCGTGTTCGCCACGGTTCTCACGCTCGTCTGCGGCTACGCGCTCTGCATCGCGGGCTACATGAGCGTCTGGCCGCTCTTTGGCTCCGCCAACCAGCTCCTGTCCGCGCTCGTTCTGACGGGCTGCGCCGTGTTCCTGAAGTCCACGGGCCGCAAGGGCTGGATGCTCTACGTGCCGATGACGGTCATGTTCTGCGTCACGATGACGGCGCTCGTCGAGCAGATCATCAAGATCTTCCACGCCTGGCAGGCGGGCACCTTCGTCGTGATGGTGCACGGTCTGCAGCTCGTGGTGGCGGCCGCCCTCATCATCCTCGCGGTGCTGGTGGTCTACCACTGCGTGCTGAAGCTGAAGGACGCGGCTCCCGTCGTGAAGCGCGACTAACGGCATGAGTCCCGTGACGAAGGCGCGGCCTTCGTCAGGAAGCGGGCCCGGGTGAAGGAGAAAGCCTCTTTTGCCCGGGCCCGCTTTTTTGCGCCTGGGGAAGCAAAAGGCCGCGGCGTCCAGTGAAGGAGCCGCGGCCTTGGATGATGAAAAAGGAACCGCCGGAGATCAGCCGCGCTTTGCGGGCCGCATGGCCTGCAGCGTGGAGAACGCTGCCTTCATGTCCTCGTGCACGAGCTTTGTCTTCAGGTTGAAGAGCTCGCGGTAGAGCTTGCTGTTTTCCGCGTTGGGCTGGTACTGCGCGTCCTTCACGAAGGTCTTCGTGAGGGCGCCCGTCACGTCGTCCAGATGCCCCGCGGCCTTCGCGGCGAAGACGCAGTTCGTGACGACGGCGCCGCCCGCCGTGCGAAAGCGCACGACGTCGGCGTTCAACATGTCGGCCTTGATCTGGTTCCAGAGCGAGTCGCGGCTGCCGCCTTCGGTGACCGTGATGCGCGACAGGTCGACCCCGGCGGCGCGGTAGGTGTCGGTGATCTCCATGTAGTCGTAGCCGATCGCTTCGAGCACGGCGCGCCACTGCACGAAGCGGTCGTCGTCCAAGGTCATGTTGAGGAAGCACCCGCTCGCGGTCTTGATGTCCCCGAACCCCCCGGTGAGGTAGGGGAGGAAGACGACGCCGTTGCAGCCCGCGGGAACGTCCGCGGCTTTTTCTGAGAGCACCGTGTAGTAGCGGGGATCGTCCGCCGCGTCGCAGAGGTTGTCCTTGAACCAGCGCAAGGCGAGGCCGCCCGTGCGGATGAAGCCCCAGTAGAAGTAGGTGTCGGGGAGGGTGCCCGAATTGAAGATGAGGCCGCTGCCCGGACGGGAGAGCTCGGGGACGATGCCCTTCGTGGAGACGCAGAACATTGAGCAGGTGCCCGCGACGTCCACGCCCTGGCCCGCGGAGAAGACGCCCGAGCCCAGCATCGACTGCATGGTGTCGCCAGCGCCCGCGCAGACCGGCGTGCCCGCGGCGAGGCCCGACTTTTCCGCCATCTCGACGGAGACGCCGCCCACGATGTCCCAGGGCTTCAGGATGCGGGGGAGGTACTTTTCGTCAATGCCGAGGATCGCGAGCTGCTCGCGGCTCCATTCCTTCTTCTCCACGCGGTAGCCGAGGCCCCAGCCCGACATGGCGCCCCAGTCGATGAAGGCGTCCTGGCCCTTGAGCCCGGCGAGGTTCATGAGGATGTACGGCGCGTTGTGCACGAACTTCACGCCCTTTTCGCGGAAGGCGGGGGAATTGGCGAGGAACCAGCGCGCAAAGAGTGCGGGGAACATGCAGCACGCCTCGGCGTTGCCCGTCTCCCTGCCCCAGAGGTCAAGGCCCATCGCGTTGATGGCGTCGGCGTCGTCCTGCGTGCGGCTGTCCAGGTAGTTGATGTAGGGCGTCACGGCCTTGCCGTTTTTGTCCACGCCGCAGATGCCGCAGATGATGCCGTCGCCCATGACGGCGGCGATGTCGGCCGGGTCGTAGCCCTTGCCGCGGATTTCGGTCGTGCACTTCTTCATGCAGGCGAGGGCGATCTCCAGATATTCGTCCGCGCTCATCTGCACCCAGCCTGGCTGCGGATAGTGAAGCGTCGTCGGGGCCGAGGCCTGCGCGAGGCACTTCATTGATTCATCGTAGACCGCCACCTTCACGCTCTGCGTGCCGGCGTCAAAACCCATGTAAAGCTTGGACATAGAGGAGGATTCCTTGTTCCTTGCGAGCCCCGGGGCTCGCCGATGCCATAAACGAAAGCGGCCATTCTAGAAAACGACCGCTTTTTTGTCGGGCGACAGTGTATCTCGGTATTTCTACTTAGTCATCTCCGGCGGGCGGCGTACGACGAAAGACGTAGAATGAATTCCGTAGTCCCGTCCCATCTCTTGAGGGTGAAGATCCTCAATAAATTCATGAAAAGGGGAGCGGGAAGGGCGTCTTTTTAGGAGAGAAAACATGGTTCGAAATCTTCATCGCCTGACGGCGGCCGCGGCGGCCGTGCTGATGCTCACGGCTTGCGCGACGTCCACGGAGGAGCCTGCGGGCGTCAAGGACGGCGTCTATACCGGCACCGGATTCGGGCGCGGCGGCGAGATCACGAGCGAAGTGACGTTCAAGAACGGCCGGATCGTGGACGTGAAGGTCGTGAAGCACACCGAGACCGTCGGCGTCTCCGACAAGGCGATCACGGAAGTGCCGGCGCGGATCGTGGCCGGGAACTCCACCAATGTGGATGTGGTGACGGGCGCGACGCTCACCTCAAACGGCATTCGCGCCTCGGTGGCGGACGCGATTGAAAACGCGGGCGGCGATTCATCGGCCTTCTCGCAGTACGTGAAGACGAAGCATGACACGTCCATGATTCCTGACACGGTGACGACCGACGTGCTCGTCGTGGGCGGCGGCGCCGCAGGCATCACGGCCGCCGTGCGCGCGGCGGGCCAGGGTGCGAAGGTGATCCTCATCGAGAAGATGCCGGCGATCGGCGGCGACACGCAGCTGAACGCCGGCACGCTGATCGCGACGGGCTCGCGCTACCAGCGTGAAGTGATGAAGGAGACGAAGGACAGCCCGAAGCTTGCCTATCAGGACATCCTGAAGGCGGGCAAGTACAAGAACGACAAGGCGCTTGCCCTGATGACCGCGCAGAAGGCGGGCGGCGTCGTGGACTGGCTCATCGACGAGCTGAAGATTCCGTACGGTCCTGCGGCGACGCAGTACCCGGACCACTCTGCGAGCCGCCAGCTGGGCGTCACGGGCCGCAGCGTCAACTTCCTGAAGCTGATGAGCGGGAAGCTCGCTGAAAAAGGCGGCGTCATCCTGACGGACACCCGCGCGCAGGAATTCGTGACGGACGCGAAGGGCAACGTCACGGGCGTGAAGGCGACGCTCGCCGACGGCCGCTGGGTGACGTTTGACGCGAAGTCCGTGATTCTGGCTTCGGGCGGCTACGGCGCGAATTCGGCGCTGCTCCCCGCGAAGGTGAAGGAAGGGCTCTTCTACGGACTTGACAGCGACAGCGGCGATGGGCTCAAGATGGGGGAAAAGATCGGCGCGGCGACGATCAATCTCGACCTCGTGAAGCAGTACCCGCAGGGCGTTGAAACGATGCCGGGACACGGTCTTGCGGCGACTGCGTCTTCCACGGACACGATGAAGAAGTCGGGCGCGATCTACGTGAACCTCGACGGAAAGCGCGTCGTGGACGAGCTGCAGGGCTTGGGGAAGCTCACCGACGTGTCGCTCGCGCAGAAGAAGTCCATGCTCTTCATCGTGATGGACCAGGCGGCCTGGAAGCAGTACGTCGCGAAGTCCCTGGAGGACAAGCTCGTCCCGAACGAGGAGACGCTTGACGGCTGGGCGAACATCGTGAACAACGGTCACCCCGTCATGGCGACGTCGATGAGCCTCAAGGAGGCGGCTTCGAAGATGGGCATTGACGGCGAGGCGCTTGAAAAGACCGTGGCGCGATGGAACGGGTTCGTCGCGGCCGGCCGTGACGCGGACTTCGGCCGCAAGGTGCTGATGCCGCTCTCCGAAGGTCCCTGGCACATCGTGGAGCAGAAGGTGCGCTTCTGCACGACGCTGGGCGGCTTGAAGGCGGACACGGGCCTTGCCATTCTCGCTAAGAGCGGCCGGCCCATCGGCAACCTCTACGGCGCGGGCTGCGTCGTGGGCGGCGCCAACGGCGCCGACTCCATGACGGCCATGATGAACAGCTGGGCCGTCATCTCCGGGGCGGTCGCCGCCGACAGCGCGGTGAAGAACCTCAAGAAGTAGCCGCATGCCTTGCGCCCGCGCCTTTGGGCGCGGGGGCGGCAAAAAAGGCGCCGGGCGTTGTGCTTCGGCGCCTTTTTTTGCGGCGGACGGCGCGGAAAGCGGGGCTTCACGCGGCAAATTCCGCGGAATTCTCCCGCCCGAATAGGTATAATCCGCCGTTTCGTACCGCGCGCGGCCTTGAAAAAGCCGTCCGGACAACCGAATTTTTTATTCTTGAGCCTTGCGACTGCCGACAAAGCGGAAAGCTTTTCGACAACGGGCTTTCCGTCAAAGGTCGCCGGTTCTTATTTTTCTTGAAAGATTGAAAGCGATGACTGAAAACGTTGAAGCCGCCAAGACCGAAGAAACCAAGGCCGTCGAGCCCAAGGTGAATCCGCTGGAACGGAAGATTGAATTCTCCGTGAGCGCCGCCGAGCTCGAAGCCGGCGCCGCCAAGGAACTCAAGCAGCTCGGCAAGAAGGCCAAGCTCCCCGGCTTCCGCGTCGGTCACGTGCCGGCCGCGAAAGTGGAGGAGATGTACGGCTACGAAGCCCGCAACCGCGTTCTGAACCGCTTGGTTGAAGCGGCGTACGCGGCGGCCGCGAAGGCCTCCGGCCTCGCGCTCGCCGGCTATCCCCGCATTGAAGCCGCTCAGGGCGCCCAGCCGGGCGAGGCCGAGCTGAAGTTCGTCGCCACCGTCGAAGTGATGCCGGAAGTGGCTGCTCCCGCGCTCGAAGCGCTCGAGCTGAAGCGCTACGCCTGCGAAGTGACCGATGCGGAAGTTGAAAAGACTCTTGACATCATGGTTCACCAGCGCGCGACCTACGAGAAGGAAGAAGGCCGCAAGGCGCAGAAGGACGACCGCATCACGGTGAACTTCAAGGGCACGAAGGACGGCGAGCCGTTTGAAGGCGGCAGCGCGACGGGCTACAAGTGCATCGTCGGCGCCGGCACCATGCTCCCTGAGTTTGAAAAGGCGATCGAAGGCCTCGCCGCCGGCGACAAGAAGTCCTTTGACCTCACCTTCCCGGAAAACTATCCCGCCAAGGAGCTGTGCGGCAAGCAGGTGACCTTCGAAGTGGAGTGCACCGAAGTCGAAAAGGCCGTGATCCCGGCGCTCGACGACGAATTCGCGAAGTCGCTCAAGCTCGAAAGCGCTGACAAGATGAAGGCGGAAGTCCGCAAGAACCTCGAGCGCGAAGTGAAGACGCGTCTGCGCAACCGCACGCAGGGCGAAGTGATGATGAAGCTGCAGGAGCTCGCCACGTTTGACGTGCCCCAGGTCTTCGTGGAAACCGAAGCCGAGCAGATGGCTCAGAACATGGTGAACGAATACGTGCGCAACGGCTACATCAAGGCCTCTGATGCGAAGAAGCGCCAGCTTCCCACGGATCTCTTCAAGGATCAGGCGGAAAAGCGCGTGAAGCTCACGATGCTCGTGACGAAGATCGTCGATGACAACAAGATCACGGTCGGCGAAGCCGACGTGAAGGCGCTCGCCGCCGAGATCGCCGAGGCTTACGAGAATCCCGAAGCGATGGTGCAGTCCGTCCTGCAGGACAAGCGCCAGTACCAGGGCTACCTCAACGTCGCGCTCCAGTCGAAGGTCGTGGACTTCGTGCTCGGCAAGGCGAAGACCACCGAAGAAAAGGTGGCGTTTGACGACCTCATGAAGCCCCAGCAGCAGTAATCTGCCGTTGGATTGAATCAGGCGAGGCGCCTCAGGCCAGGGCTTGGGGCGCCGCAGGGCGGAAACGGGCCGGGCGGCGACCTCAGTGCGAGGCGGTCCCGGAACGGCTTCCGCCTTTCGCGTCTCAGGCGAGGCGACAAAGTTTTTGGAGTTAAGGAATGCTTCCCAACAACATGCTGATCCCCATGGTGATCGAACAGAGCGGGCGCGGCGAGCGCAGCTTTGACATCTATTCGCGCCTCCTGCGCGACCGCATCGTCTTTCTTTCCGGTGAAGTGAACGACGAAAGCGCCAACCTCGTGATCGCCCAGCTTCTGTTCCTTGAAAGCGAAAACCCCGACAAGGACATTTCGCTCTACATCAACAGCCCCGGGGGCAGCGTCTACGCAGGGCTCGGCATCTACGACACGATGCAGTTCATCAAGCCCGACGTGCAGACGATCTGCGTGGGCATGGCGGCGTCGATGGGGGCGTTCCTCTTGACGGCGGGCGCGAAGGGCAAGCGCTATTCCCTTCCCAACTCCCGCATCATGATTCACCAGCCCTCGGGCGGCTCCCGCGGCATGGCAAGCGACATCGAAATCCAGGCGCAGGAAATCCTGAAGCTCAAGGGCCTCTTGAACGGCGTGCTCGCCGAGCGCACGGGCCGCACCATCGAAGAGCTCACCCGCGACACCGACCGCGACAACTACATGAGCCCCGAAGAAGCCCTGAAGTACGGCATCATCGACAAGATTCTCACGCACCGCGAATAAGACGACGAGGACGACATGACGAACGAAACGGACCAGCGCTGCTCGATCTGCGGCCGCATCAAGGCGGACTGCGGCAGCCTCATTGACACCGGGCGCGGCATCTGCGTGTGCGACCGCTGCATCAAGGGGCTCATGAAGGCGGTGGGCTTCTCGGCGAAGGCGGCTTCGCCCGAAGCGGCGGCGGAAGGCGAGGACGACGCGACGGAAGCGGCGGCGCCGGAACTCACCGAAAAGCTCCCGACGCCCCAGGAGCTCTACGCGCATCTCGACAACTACGTGATCGGCCAGGAGAAAGCAAAGCGCGTTCTCTCGGTCGCGGTCTACAACCACTACAAGCGCCTGCGCCATCTCTCGGAAGACCACGGCGTGGAGCTTTCGAAGTCCAACGTCCTCCTCGTGGGCCCCACGGGCTCCGGGAAGACGCTTCTTGCGCAGACCCTCGCGCGCGTGCTGAACGTGCCGTTTGCGATCGCGGACGCCACGACGCTCACCGAAGCGGGCTACGTGGGCGAAGACGTGGAGAACATCATCCACAAGCTCGTCCAGGCCGCCGACGGCGACGTGAAGCGCGCCGAGCGCGGCATCGTCTACCTGGACGAAATCGACAAGATCGCCCGCAAGAGCGAGAACCCCTCCATCACGCGCGACGTGTCGGGCGAGGGCGTGCAGCAGGCGCTTTTGAAGCTCGTCGAAGGCACGGTCTGCAACGTCCCGGTGGCGGGCGGCCGCAAGAATCCCCGCGGCCAGATGCAGGCCGTGGACACGACGAACATCCTCTTCATCTGCGGCGGCGCCTTTGACGGCTTGGAAAAGCTCGTGAAGCGCCGCTCCGTGAAGTCGGGGATCGGCTTCTCGGCCACGGTCTCAAGCGACAAGGACACGGCGGTGAGCGACCTTCTTGAAGAGGCGGAGCCCTCCGACCTCGTGAAGTTCGGCCTCATTCCGGAACTCGTCGGCCGTCTGCCGATCATCGCGGTCCTGAAGGAATTGACCGAGGAGGCGCTTGTCTCCATCCTCACCGAGCCCAAGAACGCGCTCGTGAAGCAGTACGCCGAGCTCTTTGCGATGGAGGGCGTGAAGCTCACCGTCACCGAGGACGCCCTGAAGGCCGTCGCCAAGAAGGCCATGGCCCGCAAGACCGGCGCCCGCGGCCTGCGAAGCATCGTGGAGGAAGTGCTTTTGAACGCCATGTTCGAGGTGCCCGCCCGTCCCGAAGTGGGCGAAGTGCGCGTCACGGCGGACACGGTGGAAAAGGGCGAGCCCGCCGAGCTGGTGGAGTGCCCGCGCGAAGAAAAGCCGTAGGCAGTTTCTCTAGAGAGCGCGCAGGATCAGGCGAGGTTCTGCGCGTTTTTTGTCACTCGCCCGCGGGCTTCCTTGCTAAAGTCCGAAAAAGACCGCTCGGGGTTGAAATGCGGTGAATTCGCCCCCATATGCCCCCGTACGGAAACCCGGCTCTGCGGGTTGAAAACGACATTATTGAAGAACAATGACTGAAATCGAAAAGACCGAAGGCACGCCCGGCGTGATCGTCGCGCCGCTGATGCCGGTGCGGGATCTCGTGATCTTCCCCCGCATGATGCTGCCCCTTTTCATCGGCCGTCCGAAGACCGTTCGCACGGTGCAGGACGCCTTGAAGGGCGACAAGCGCATCGTGCTTGTCACTCAGAAGGATCCGAAGTGCGACGATCCGAAGATGACGGACGTCTACGACGTGGGCACCGTGGGCACGGTGATGCAGATGCTTCGCCTCCCGGACGGCACGGTGAAGGTGCTCATTGAGGCGCATCGCCGCGTGAAGATCAATTCGATCGTCGAGGATGAGGACGGGAAGGCCGTCTGCCATGCGACGCGCCTGAACTCCACCGACCTTGAAGGCACCGAAGTTGAAGGACTGCGCCGCTCGGTGGCGTCGGACTTTGCGGCCTACGCGAAGGAAAGCAAGAAGTTCTCTGAAGAAGTGGTTCAGAACATCCTCGCCATGCGCGAGGCCGACGCGATGGCGGACGCCATCGCCGGGCAGCTGCCGCTCTCGCTGGACAACAAGCAGAAGCTTTTGTCCGAGCCTTCCGTGCGCGAGCGCCTTCAGGCGCTCACTCGCTTCATTGCGGGCGAAGTGGAGATCCTCGCCGTTGAAAAGCGCATCCACGGCCGCGTGAAGCAGGCCCTGGACAAGAACCAGCGCAACTACTACCTCAACGAGCAGATCAAGGCGATTCAGAAGGAGCTGGGCGGCGAAGACGCCGTGGAGACGGACGACGTCTCCTCCTACAAGGCGAAGATCGCCGAGTCCGGCATGAGCAAGGAAGCGCAGGAGAAGGCGAACGGCGAATTGAAGAAGCTGCGCCTCATGCAGCCGATGAGCGCGGAAGCCACGGTGATCCGCGGCTACCTGGACACCCTCCTTGAGCTTCCCTGGAAAAAGAAGACCCGCGTCAACTCCGACCTCACGAAGGCGGCGAAGGTGCTCGACGCCGATCACTGGGGCCTGGAGAAGGTGAAGGAGCGCATCCTGGAGTACCTCGCCGTGCAAAAGCGCGTGGACAAGGTGAAGGCGCCGATCCTCTGCCTCGTGGGCGGTCCCGGCGTCGGCAAGACGAGCCTCGGCGAGTCCATCGCCCGCGCCACGGGCCGCAAGTTCGTGCGCATGGCCCTGGGCGGCGTGCACGACGAAAGCGAGATTCGCGGTCATCGCCGCACCTACATCGGCTCCATGCCCGGCAAGGTGATCCAGTCCATCACGAAGGCGGGCGTGCGCAATCCGCTGTTCCTTCTGGACGAAATCGACAAGCTCGGCCACGACTACCGCGGCGATCCGGCGGCGGCGCTGCTGGAAGTGCTCGACCCCGAGCAGAACCGCACGTTTGAAGACCACTACGTGGACGTGGACTTCGACCTCTCCGACGTGATGTTCGTCGCGACGAGCAACAGCTACGACATTCCGCCGGCGCTCCTGGACCGCATGGAGGTGATCAACCTCTCGGGCTACACCGAAGACGAGAAGATGCACATCGCCTCGGGCCACCTCATCCCCAAGCAGATGGAGATGAACGGCGTGAAGCCGGGCGAAGTGAAGATCGAAGACTCGGCGGTTCGCGACATCATCCGCTACTACACCCGCGAAGCGGGCGTGCGCGGCCTGGAGCGCTCCGTGGGCAAGATCTTCCGCAAGGTCGTGCACCAGAACGCCGACAAGAAGAAGGAGGACGTGAAGGAGGTGGTCGTCACCGACAAGAACCTCGCGGACTTCCTGGGCGTTCGCAAGTACGACTACGGCATGGCGAAGAAGGAGCCGCAGGTGGGGCAGGTGAACGGCCTTGCCTGGACCGAAGTGGGCGGCGACATCCTCACGGTGGAGGCGGTGGTCTTCCCCGGCAAGGGCGTCGTGCAGCGCACGGGGTCGCTGGGCGACGTGATGAAGGAGAGCGTGGAGGCCGCCCGCAGCGTGGTGCGCGTCCGCGCCGCCAAGCTCGGCATCGAGGCGAAGGTCTTCGGCGAGACCGACTGGCACATCCACTTCCCGGAAGGCGCGACGCCGAAGGACGGTCCGTCGGCGGGCGCGGCGATCACGACGGCCATCGTGTCGGCGATGACGGGCATTCCCGTGCGTCCCGACGTGGCGATGACGGGCGAGATTACGCTGCGCGGCGAAGTGCTTGAGATCGGCGGCTTGAAGGAGAAGCTTCTGGCGGCCCTGCGCGGCGGCATCAAGAAGGTGCTCATCCCCGAAAGCAACGTGAAGGATCTTGCGGAGATCCCCGACAATGTGAAGACCGGGATGGAGATCGTGCCGGTGCGCTGGATTGACAAGGTGCTCGAAGAGGCGCTCGTGCGCATGCCGGAGCCGCTGCAGCCCAAGGTTGAGACGGCGAAGACGGCGGAGGTGCCGCCTGTGATGACGTCCGTGGACGCGCTCGCCGCGGTGGTTCACTGACTCCGTTGAACGGCTCTCCCAAGCCCGTTGAGGTGAAATGCTTCAGCGGGCTTGTTTTTTTCTAGACTGAAAGGAGTAAGACGTTTCCGTCTTCGTTGCAAAAACGGGCAAAATCGCCTTTTCAGACTAGCCCCGAGGACATTTTGGTGTTGTACAATGCCTGATGTTCAAAATCAGATCTTCCCGGGCTCCAAGCGTCCGGCGAGGAACTTTTAAAGGAAGTCATTCGAATGAACAAGACTGAACTCGTTGAATTCATCGCCACTCAGGCGGACATCTCCAAGGCCAAGGCCGGCGCCGCTCTTGACGCTTTCGTCGAAGCCGTGACCGCCTCGCTCAAGAAGGGCAAGGATGTCGCCATCGTCGGCTTCGGCACCTTCACGGTTGCTGAACGCGCTGCTCGCACGGGCCGCAATCCTCAGACCGGCGAAACGATCGAGATCGCTGCCGCCAAGGCTCCGAAGTTCCGCGCTGGCAAGTCCCTCAAGGATGCTGTAAACTAACAAGCTTTCCGGTCCGCGGATTATTGATCTGCGGACAGCGGATGGGTGATTAGCTCAGTTGGTAGAGCCGCGCCTTTACACGGCGAAGGTCGGGAGTTCGAGCCTCTCATCACCCACCATTTGCCTCGAATTTCGAATCCCGTTAAACCCCCGTGGCTATTGGCTTCGGGGGTTTTCGTTTCAGTGCTGGCGGGGCCTGGCGGGCGGGCCGTCAAATACCTTTTGCCGACAAAGAAGCACATCAAACAAAATCACGGCGCTCTCTCGGTTGAGGACTTGCCGCTTTTCTTCGCGGCCTCCATGGCGCAGAAGCAGACGACCTGTCGGCAATGCCTTGAGTTCTCAATCCTCACGGCGACGCGCTCTCTCACGGCGCGCTCAGCGCGGTGGGAACAGTTCGATTTAGAGGAAGGGCTTTGGACAATCCCGCCAGATCAATTGAAGGTCTCGGCGAATGGCGGGCTCATCGTGCCGCTGGCGCCGGAGGTGGTGGCTTTCCTGAAAGCGATCGACCGACCGCACGAAGGGTATGTTTTCCCAGGCCGATACGATCAATTGATTTGGGACGCCGGCGTAAGCCGTTGCATCAAGGAGACGCCAGGCGAGTGGAAGGACAAGGCGGAGTCGGAGAAGCGGGGCGTCGATGTTCGGCCGACTCAGCACGGCATCGCGCGAGCGACTTTCATGACGTGGAGTCAGGACGACTCACTGGGCAATGATCGACGGTTCGATGTTCGCGTGGCGCATATGTGCCTGCACCACAAGCAGGACGACGGTTATGGCGGCGCCTATGAAAGGCAGACGATGTTTCTGCGGCGGCGCGAGCTGATGGAAGCGTGGGCGAAATACTGTTTTAGTAAGGTGGAAAGCTAACCTGTTTGGTTAGATTTCAGGTTGACTGTTTATGATTTCATCAAGAGATGCTTGGGTCGCATCATCGATCCTGAAAGGAAAAGACTATGGCCGTGTTTATGATCGTTCCGACTGAGGATGCCGAACGGTTGGCAACCTTGGTCACAAAGGCTTTCGAAGAGAAAGACCGCTTTATTCTCCCAGGCAAGCAGGCTTGCTATGTGAAGTTCTCGGGGACGACAAAGGAACTCAGCGATGTTTTGGATTTGCCCGGGGACGTGAAGAAAGAAGACCGTCCTTGCCCGGCGGTGATTGCTATCGTTACCGGTTACGGTGGCTTCGCCCCGACGGCTTTGTGGGAGTGGTTGCAGTCTCGCATGGAGGCTTGATATGGAAAATAGCTCTCCGGCGCCGGTGCAGCCGAATGTGGCCTATTTCAGTGACGGCAATATTCTGCGGGATTTAGGAAAGATCGAAGGAAAGTTGGAGTCGCTTGAAAAGCGAGTTGACAAACATGACGGGCTTGGCAAGGAAATCAGCGACCTCAAGGAGTGGCGCGCCTGGATTAAGGGTGGGGCTGCGGCCGTGGGCGTCGCTTCCGGAAGCATTGGTCCGCTCGTCTTGAAATACATTTTCCACGTGATTTAAAAAACAAACCCCGGCATTTGTCGGGGTTTTCTTTTATCGGTGCTCATGCGGCTCGCGTTTCAATCCACGGAAACTCCCGAACCAATACGGTATGGAATTCTTCGGTTGATTAGAATTTGAT
>CAVJUB010000018.1:0-33579 GCA_963652545.1 Hallella faecis
AACTGCCGGAAGGCACCGAAATGGTGATGCCTGGCGACAACATCACGATGACCGTCCAGCTGATCTGCCCGATCGCCATGGAACAGGGCCTGCGCTTCGCCATCCGCGAAGGCGGTCACACGGTCGGTGCCGGCGTCGTGGCGAAGATCATCGAGTAAGTTGATTTTCTTCACCTAAACGCTTGACAGCCAAAGGGGGCGCAGATATACTGCGCCCCCTTAGTTCTTTTTACAGTTCTTTTTCAAAGGATTTTTATCCCATGCAGTCCCAGCGCATCCGCATTCGCCTCAAGGCGTTTGACTACAAGCTGATCGACCAGTCGGCTCTCGAAATCGTTGACACCGCCAAGCGCACCGGCGCCGTGGTCCGTGGTCCGGTTCCGCTTCCCACCCGCATCCAGCGCTTCGACATCCTGCGTTCGCCGCACGTCAACAAGACGAGCCGCGATCAGCTCGAAATCCGCACCCATCAGCGTCTGATGGACATCGTTGATCCGACCGACAAGACGGTTGACGCGCTCATGAAGCTCGATCTGCCCGCCGGCGTCGATGTCAAGATCAAGGTGCAGTAATCTGTAAAGCTTTATCCGCGTGAGTTTCCTTCGAACCCCTCTCTGAAAAGTGGGAGAGGGGCGGGGGAGACTGATGCGTTTTCACGTCGTTTCTGGTCTTCGAGACAGTCGATCGGCGTTCGGAAAACTTGCATGCCGAACCTCCCGTCGTGAAGCGATTTTTCAAAAGTAAGGTCCCGGCCAATCGTAGCCGGGGTGGAGAAATAAATGAGTGATAAGCTCGGCTTAGTCGGCCGCAAGATCGGCATGACGCGCATCTTCGAAGAGGACGGTCGTTCCGTTCCCGTCACGGTGCTCGATGTGTCCGGTAACCGTGTCACGCGTGTGAAGACGGTGGAAACCGACGGCTACAATGCAATCCAGGTCGCGTTCGGCTCCAAGAAGCCCTCGCGCGTGAACAAGGCTGCTGCTGGCGAATTTGCTAAGGCCGGCGTTGAAGCGGCTGCTGTTCTCAAAGAGTTCCATATCGATGCGGACAAGGTCGCCGAATACAAGCCCGGCACCGTCCTCGGCGCCGATATCTTCACGGCCGGCCAGAAGGTCGACGTGACGGGCACCACCATCGGTAAGGGTTTCGCCGGCGTCATCAAGCGTCACCACTTCTCTTCCAACCGCGCCAGCCACGGTAACTCCGTGACGACCCGCGCTCCGGGCTCCATCGGTAACCGCCAGGATCCGGGCCGCGTCTTCCCCGGCAAGCGCATGGCCGGTCACCTGGGCGATGCTCAGCGTACGACCCAGAATCTCGTGGTGGCTCGCGTCGATGCTGAACGCGGTCTTCTGCTCGTTCGCGGTGCCGTTCCGGGCGCCAAGGGCGGCGAAGTTGTCGTTCGTGCCGCTGTGAAGGCCTAATAGGAGCGATCAATGGAACTCAATGTACTCAATGAACAGGGTCAGGAAACGGCGAAGGTCGCTGCTTCCGATGCCGTGTTCGGTCGTGAATACAACGAAGCCCTGGTGCACCAGCTCGTGGTGGCTTACCAGGCGAACGCTCGTATGGGCACCCGCGCGCAGCTCAACCGCCGCGACGTGCACCACACGACGAAGAAGCCCTGGCGTCAGAAGGGAACGGGCCGCGCCCGCTCCGGTATGAGCTCGTCTCCGCTGTGGCGCGGCGGCGGTCGTACCTTCCCCAATACGCCCGACGAAAACTTCACCCAGAAGATCAACAAGAAGGCCTATCGCGCTGCGATGCAGACGATCTTCTCCAAGCTCGCTGCCGACGGCCGTCTGGTGGTGGTTGACGCGATCACCGCGGAAACCCCGAAGACCAAGGACTTCGCCGCGAAGCTGAAGACCCTGGGCTGCCCCGAACACGTGATGATCATCGCGGGCAATGTTGATGACAATCTGTACTTGGCTAGCCGCAACCTGAAGAACGTTCTGGTTGTCGAGCCCCGTTACGCTGATCCGCTCTCCCTGGTCTTCTACAAGAAGGTTGTGGTGACGAAGGACGCGATCGCCAAGATCGAGGAGATGCTGGGATGAAACAGGAACGTCTTATGAAGGTCCTCGCCGGCCCCGTGATCTCTGAAAAGAGCACGATGGTTGCTGAAAAGGCCCGCCAGTACACCTTCCGCGTGGTGCCCGACGCCACGAAGCCGGAAGTGAAGGCTGCCGTTGAACTCCTCTTCAAGGTGAAGGTCAACGGTGTTCAGATTCTGACCACCAAGGGCAAGGTCAAGCAGCGCGGCGGCCGCATCGGCGGCGTTCGCAGCGATGTCCGCAAGGCTTATGTGACCCTCGCTGAAGGTCAGGAAATCAACTTCGCGCAAGAGGTGAAGTAAATGGCTCTCGTCAAAACGAAACCGACGTCGGCCGGCCGTCGCCACATGGTGAAGGTCGTTACGCCCGGTCTGCACACCGGCAAGCCTTTTGCCGCGCTCACCGAAAAGAAGAACCGTGGCTCCGGCCGCAACAGCAACGGCCACATCACGTGCCGTCACAAGGGCGGCGGCAGCAAGCGCGCCTATCGTCTGATCGACTTCCTGCGTGACAAGGACGGCATTCCCGCCCGCGTGGAGCGCATCGAATACGATCCGAACCGCTCGGCTCACATCGCTCTCGTCTGCTACGCTGACGGCGAACGTCGTTACATCATCGCCCCGAAGGGCCTCAAGGTGAACGATCAGATCATGTCTGGTCAGGAAGCTGCGATCAAGGTCGGCAACACGCTGCCCCTGCGCAACATCCCCGTCGGCTCCACGATTCACTGCATCGAAATGCTCCCGGGCAAGGGCGCTCAGCTCGTCCGCTCCGCTGGTGCGTTTGCTCAGCTCGTCGCTCGTGAAGGCGCTTATGCGCTCATCCGCCTGCGCTCTGGTGAAGTCCGCCGCATTCTCATCGAATGCCGCGCGACCATCGGCACGGTCGGCAATGACGAAAACAGCCTCCGTGAATTCGGCAAGGCCGGTGCCAAGCGTTGGCGCGGCATCCGTCCGACCGTCCGCGGCAAGGTCATGAACCCGGTGGATCATCCGCACGGCGGCGGCGAAGGCCGCACCGGTACGGGCCGTCCGCCTGTCACGCCGTGGGGTCAGCTCACCAAGGGCTATCGTACCCGCAACTCCAAGCGCACGGACAACATGATCGTCCAGCGCCGTTATGACAAGTAAGGGGGCCTCGCAATGTCTCGTTCGTTAAAGAAAGGGCCGTTCGTTGACGGTTCTCTCATGAAGAAGGTCGAAGCCGCTCAGGCGAGCCGCGACAAGCGTCCGATCAAGACCTGGTCGCGCCGCAGCACGATCCTTCCGGAATTCATCGGTCTCACGATCGCTGTTCACAACGGCCGTCAGCACGTGCCCGTCTATGTGAATGAAAACATGGTCGGCCACAAGCTCGGTGAATTTGCGCTGACGCGCACGTTCCACGGCCACGCCGCCGGCGCTGACAAGAAAGTGAAGGGGTAATGTAAATGGAAACTACTGCTATCGTTCGCGGTGTGCGCCTCTCGGCTCAGAAGGGCCGTCTGGTGGCTGACCTCGTTCGCGGTAAGCCCGTGGACAAGGCCCTCAACATCCTCACGTTCACGCAGAAGCGCGCTGCCGTTCTCATCAAGAAGGCGCTTGATTCCGCGATCGCCAATGCCGAGCACAACTTCGGTGCCGACATCGACGAACTGCGCGTGACCAAGATCTACGTGGAAAAGGCCACGACGCTCCGCCGCTTCGGCGCTCGCGCCAAGGGCCGCGGTACGCGTATCGGCAAGCAGACGAGCCACATCTTTGTGACCGTCGGCGACTAAGAGGTGAACCATGGGTCAGAAAATTAATCCTACCGGCTTCCGCCTTCCCGTTACGCGCAACTGGACGTCGCGCTGGTATGCGGTCGGCCGCAACTTTTCCCGTACGCTCGGTGAAGATCTCCGCGTGCGCGCCTTCCTCGAAAAGAAGCTGAAGGCTGCGTCCGTCTCCCGCATCCTCATCGAACGTCCCGCCAACAACGCTCGCATCACGATCTTCTCGGCTCGTCCCGGTGTTGTGATCGGCAAGCAGGGCGCGGACATCGAAGTCCTGAAGGCTGAAGTTCAGAAGATGGTTGGCGTGCCCGTGCACATCAACATCGAAGAAGTTCGTCGTCCCGAACTCGACGCCCAGCTCATCGCTGACGGCATCACCCAGCAGCTCGAAAAGCGCGTGATGTTCCGCCGCGCCATGAAGCGCAGCATGCAGAACGCCATGCGTCTTGGCGCCAAGGGCATCAAGATCATGAGCGCCGGCCGCCTGAACGGCGCGGAAATCGCCCGTACCGAGTGGTACCGCGAAGGCCGCGTGCCCCTTCAGACGCTCCGTGCGAACATTGACTACGGTTTCTCCGAAGCCAATACGACCTACGGCGTGATCGGCGTCAAGGTGTGGGTTTACAAGGGTGACAACCTCGGCCGTGAAGACGCGGTTGAAGCGGCGCCGGCTCCGGCTGACCGCGAAGATCGTCGCCGTCGTCCGAGCCGCCGTCCCCGCAAGGAAGGCGAAGGCGAAGGCAAGTCCAACGCCCGCCGCAGCCGCAAGGCCCCGGCCGCCGCTGACAAGAAAGACGGAGAATAATCGATGCTGCAACCGAATCGTACCAAGTACCGCAAGGACCAGAAGGGCCGCAACAAGGGCCTCGCTCAGCGCGGTGCCAATGTCTCCTTCGGTGACTTTGGCTTGAAGGTTCTTGAACGCGGTCGTCTCACGGCCCGTCAGATCGAAGCGGCTCGTCGTGCGCTCACCCGCCACATCAAGCGCGGTGGCCACGTCTGGATCCGCGTGTTCCCGGACAAGCCCATTTCCACGAAGCCCGCCGAAGTCCGTATGGGTAACGGTAAGGGTAATCCGGAATACTGGGTCGCTCTGGTTCAGCCGGGGCGTGTCCTCTATGAAATGGACGGCGTTGACGAACAGCTCGCTCGCGAAGCCTTTGCGCTCGCGGCCGCGAAGCTGCCTCTGAAGACGAAGTTCGTTGTCCGCCAGATCGGCATGTAAGAGGAGACGGACATGAAGGCAAAAGAATTGCGCGCCAAGGATGAAGCCGCGCTCAAAACGGAACTGAATGACCTCCTGCAGGCGCACTTCAAGCTGCGCGTTCAGAAGGCTACTCAGCAACTGCAGAACACGAACCAGCTGCGCACGACGCGTCGCGACATCGCCCGCGTTCGCACGGTTCTCGCTCAGAAGGCTGCCGCGAAATGACCGAAAATAACGTTGAAACCAAGGCGCTCACCCGCACCCTCATCGGCACGGTGACGAGCGACAAGATGGATAAGACCGTGACGGTCCTCGTGGAACGCCGCGTGAAGCATCCGCTGTACGGCAAGTACATCGTCGAGAACAAGAAGTATCACGCTCACGACGAAAGCAACAGCTGCGGCATTGGTGACAAGGTGGAAATCGCCGAGTCCCGTCCGATGTCCAAGACGAAGTCCTGGAAGGTGACCCGCATTGTTGAAAAGGCTGTGATCATCTAATCGCAGTTAAATAGCTTGCAAGTTGACTGATTCTTCGGTTATACTTGCGCGCTCACGGAAAAAGCCGGCCCTCGTGACCGGCTTTTCCGTTGAAAGTTTTCCGGATCGTCCGGCGGCCGGCCCCCTCGCCAAAGCAACAATGGCGGTGTTTCACGGGGTTCGGAGACCGGTTGGTCTTTCTCCCGAACGGGACCAATACTATCCGTACCCCGGTACGGAACAAGTTGGAAATTAAAAGCCATGATTCAGATGCAAAGCAGACTGGACGTCGCCGATAACACCGGCGCCCGTTCTGTCATGTGTTTCAAAGTGTTGGGCGGTTCCAAGCGCCGCTATGCCAGCATCGGCGACGTCATCAAGGTGACGGTCAAAGAAGCGGCTCCGCGCGGTCGCGTGAAGAAGGGCGAGGTCTACAACGCTGTTGTGGTCCGCACCGCCAAGGGCGTTCGTCGTGCTGACGGCTCGCTCGTCCGTTTCGACGGCAATGCCGTTGTTCTGCTCAACTCGAAGCTCGAGCCCGTGGGCACCCGCATCTTCGGACCGGTCACGCGTGAATTGCGTACCGAACAGTTCATGAAGATCGTGTCCCTCGCTCCCGAAGTGATTTAAGGAGGCCGACAAGATGCAGCGCATCCGTAAGGGTGACGAAGTTATCGTCATCGCCGGCAAAGACAAGGGTAAGAAGGGCGTGGTCCTCTCCCGCGTTGATGATCGCCATGTGACCGTTGAAGGCGTGAACGTCGCCAAGAAGCACGTCCGTCCGAACCCGATGACCGGCGCCGAAGGCGGCGTGGTCGACAAGGTCATGCCGATCGACCAGTCCAACGTCATGCTCGTCAATCCGGCCACCGGCAAGGGCGAACGCGTTGGCTTCAAGGAAGTCGATGGCAAGAAGGTCCGTGTCTTTAAGAGCAATGGCGCCGTTGTCGGCGCCAAGGCCTAACCGAGGAGTTCCCAAATGAGTCGTTTCCAGACGATGTATCACGACGTCATTGTTCCGGAACTCACCAAGAAGTTCGGTTACAAGACGATTATGCAGGTTCCCCGCATCACCAAGATCACCCTCAACATGGGCGTCGGTGAAGCTGTGAACGACAAGAAGATGGTCGACAACGCCGTTGCCGACATGACCAAGATCGCCGGCCAGAAGCCTGCCGTCACCCGCACCCGCAAGGCCATCGCGAACTTCAAGATTCGCGAGAACATGCCCATCGGCTGCATGGTGACCCTTCGCGGCGAACGCATGTACGACTTCCTGGACCGTCTCGTGACGATCGCGTTCCCCCGTGTTCGCGACTTCCGCGGCGTCTCCGGTCGTGCTTTCGACGGTCGTGGCAACTACAACATCGGCCTCAAGGAACAGATCATTTTCCCGGAAATCGAATACGACAAGATCGATGCGATCCGTGGTATGAACATTTCCATTACGACGACGGCCAAGACCGACGAAGAAGCCAAGGCGCTTCTCGCTGGCTTCCACTTCCCGTTCCGCAATTAAGCCGAAGGTGCTAGGAAAATGGCAAAGTTATCTTTGATCAACCGTGAACTGAAGCGCGAAGCGATTGTCGCTAAGTTCGCGGCCAAGCGCGCCGAATTGAAGGCGATTATCAACGACGCGACGCGCCCCATGGAAGAGCGTCTCGCCGCCCGCGCCAAGCTGCAGACCCTGCCGCGTGACGCGAGCCCCGTGCGCCTGCGCAACCGCTGCGGCCTGACCGGCCGTCCGCGTGGCACGTTCCGCAAGTTCGGCCTCGCTCGCGGCATGATCCGCGACGCGGCGATGCGCGGTGACATTCCCGGCCTTGTCAAGGCCAGCTGGTAAAGCGAGGAGATTACTAAATGAGTATGAGTGATCCGATCGCCGATATGCTGACCCGTATCCGCAACGGGCAGATCGTCGACAAGACTGAAGTTGTGATGCCGAGCTCCAAGCTCAAGGTGGCGATCGCCACCGTCCTCAAGGACGAAGGCTACATCGACGGCTTCTCCGTCGTTGCCAACGAAGGCAAGTCTGAACTGCATATCGGCTTGAAGTACTACGAAGGCCGTCCTGTGATTGAACGCATCGAACGCGTTTCCCGTCCTGGACTCCGCATTTACAAGAACCACGGTTCCATCCCGCAGGTGATGAACGGCCTGGGCATCGCGATCGTCTCCACCCCGAAGGGCGTGATGACGGACCGCAAGGCTCGCTCCGAAGGCATCGGCGGCGAAGTTCTGTGCTACGTGGCTTAATAGGGCAAGGAGATCAATATGAGTCGTATTGGTAAGCTTCCCGTTCAGCTCGGCCAGGGCGTCGAATGCAAGATCGCTGACGGCAACATCACCGTCAAGGGCCCGAAGGGCGAAGTGTCCACGCACATCCTGCCGCTCGTCGGCGTGGAGCTGAAGGACGGCGTCCTCCACTTCTCTCAGCAGAACGAAACCCGCGAATCCAACGCGAACATGGGCACGCAGCGCGCGCTCGTGGCCGACATGGTGAAGGGCGTGACGGTCGGCTTTGAGAAGAAGCTGACGCTCGTGGGCGTCGGCTATCGTGCTCAGGCTCAGGGCGACAAGCTCAACCTTCAGGTGGGCTTCTCTCACCCCGTGGTGCACCAGATGCCCGCCGGCGTCAAGGTTGCCACCCCCAGCCAGACCGAAATCGTGATTTCTGGCGCGGACAAGCAGAAGGTCGGCCAGACCGCTGCCGTCGTGCGCAGCTATCGTGCCCCCGAACCCTACAAGGGCAAGGGAATCCGTTATGCCGACGAACACGTCGTCATCAAGGAAACCAAGAAGAAGTAACGCGGGGAAGGTGAGACTATGATCAACAAGAAGGAAAACCGTCTGCGCCGCGCCGGTGCCACGCGCGCCCGCATCAAGCTGCAGAAGGTCAATCGTTTGACGGTGCATCGCACCAACCTGCACATCTACGCCAGCATCATCGCTCCCGAAGGCGACCGCGTGCTCGTCTCCGCCTCCACGGTGGAAGCTGAAGTCCGCGCTCAGCTCGAAGGCAAGACCGGCGGCAACGTCGCCGCTGCGAAGATCGTCGGCACCCGTCTGGCGGAAAAGGCGAAGGCTGCCGGTATCGAATCCTGCGCCTTTGACCGTTCCGGCTATCGTTACCACGGCCGCGTTGCCGCGCTGGCCGAGGCCGCGCGCGAAGCCGGCCTCAAGTTCTAATAGGAATCGAGGCTTATGGCTAAGGTTGATAAGAAGAACGCCGCCGAGGAAATCGACGACGGCATTCGCGAGAAGATGATTGCGGTTAACCGCGTCACCAAGGTCGTCAAGGGCGGCCGCATCATGGCCTTCGCGGCCCTGACGGTTGCCGGCGACGGCGACGGCTCCATCGGCATGGGCACGGGCAAGTCCCGTGAAGTGCCGGCGTCCGTTGCCAAGGCCATGGAACGCGCCCGCAAGTCCATGATCAAGGTTCCGTTGAACAACGGCACGATCTACCACCAGGTGACGGGCCGTCACGGTGCCTCCACCGTGATCCTCATGCCCGCCAGCGAAGGTACCGGCGTCATCGCCGGCGGCCCGATGCGTGCTGTTCTTGATGCTGTCGGCATCCGCAACGTGCTTGCGAAGGCCTACGGCTCCACGAACCCCTACAACATGGTTCGCGCCACTCTGAACGCTCTTGCCAATCTGCACTCGCCGGCGGACATCGCCGCCAAGCGCGGCAAGACCGTTGAAGAACTGACGGCGTAAGGTGTAAAAAATGGCTGAAACCAAAAAGACTGTGAAGGTCACGCTCGTCAAGAGCCCGATCGGCACCAATGAAAAGCAGCGTGCTACGCTCCTTGGCCTTGGTCTGAAGAAGCTCCACCAGACGCGTGAACTCGAAGACACGCCCGCCGTGCGCGGCATGATCACCAAGGTCGCCTTCCTCGTGCGCGCCGAATGATCGAAGGAATTGAAATCATGCGTTTGAATACTCTGAAGCCCGCTGAGGGCGCCAAGAAGGACGCGCACCGCGTCGGTCGCGGCGTGGGCTCCGGCTGGGGCAAGACCGCCGGCCGCGGCCACAAAGGTCAGAAGTCCCGTGCCGGTGGTTTCCACAAGGTCGGGTTTGAAGGCGGCCAGATGCCTCTGCATCGCCGTCTGCCGAAGCGCGGCTTCACTTCGCTTACTCACAAGTTTGTCGAAATGATCCGTCTGTCGGATTTGGAAGCGCTTCCCGTTGACGTCGTGACGATCGACGCCGTCCGTCAGGCCGGCCTCATCGGCGCGCTCACGGAACAGGTCCGCGTGATCGCGGCCGGCAAGCTCACCAAGAAGGTGACCGTGCAGGGCCTCAAGGTCACGAAGGGCGCCAAGGCTGCGATCGAAGCGGCCGGCGGCTCCGTCGCCGAGTAATCGGCGGTCGGTTCCAAACTGACTTAACGCTTTAGGACAACGACGTGGCAAACAGCCCCAGCACCAAAACGACAGGGCTCGCGAAGTACGGCGACCTCAAAGGTCGCCTGATCTTCCTGCTTCTGGCTCTGATTGTGTACCGCATCGGCGCTCACGTGCCGGTTCCCGGTATCGATCCCGACATGCTGCGTCAGCTCTTCGATGAGCAGAAGGGCGGCATTCTCGGGCTGTTCAACATGTTCTCCGGTGGCGCGTTGTCGCGCTTCTCGGTGTTCGCTCTCGGCATCATGCCCTACATCTCTGCATCGATCATCATGCAGATGCTGTCGTACGTGCTGCCGAGTCTTGAGGCGTTGCGTAAGGAAGGCGAGGCCGGTCGCCGCAAGATCACCCAGTACACGCGCTACGGCACTCTGCTGCTGGGGTTCTTCCAGGCGGTCGGCATTGCAGTGGCTCTGGAAAGCCAGGCCGGTCTCGTTCTGATGCCCGGCCTGATGTTCCGCTTCACGTGCGCCGTGAGTCTCGTGACCGGCACGATGTTCCTGATGTGGCTCGGTGAGCAGATCACGGAACGCGGTCTCGGCAACGGCATCTCGATCATCATCTTCGCCGGCATCGTGGCCGGGCTCCCGAACGCCGCGAGCGGGCTCTTCCAGCTCGTGAGCACGGGCGCCATCTCGCCCCTGTCGGCGATCTTCGTGATTGCGGTCGTGGTTCTCGTGACGGCCTTCGTGGTCTTCATCGAACGCGGCCAGCGGCGCATCACCGTGAACTACGCTCGGCGTCAGATCGGCAACAAGATCTACGGCGGCCAGGCTTCGTACCTGCCGCTGAAGATGAACATGTCCGGTGTGATTCCCCCGATCTTTGCGTCGTCGCTGATTTTGTTCCCGGCGACGCTCGCGGGGTGGTTCACGAGCGGCGACTCCACGCGCTGGATCCGCGACCTCGCGGCCGCGCTGAGTCCCGGCCAGCCGCTCTACACGCTTCTTTATGCGGCACTCATCATCTTCTTTGCCTATTTCTACACGGCGTTGGTCTTCAACCCGAAGGAAACGGCGGAGAACCTGAAAAAGAGCGGTGCGTTCATTCCCGGCATTCGTCCCGGCGAACAGACGGCGCGTTACATCGACAAGGTGCTCGTGCGTCTCACGTTGGGCGGTGCGGTGTATCTCACGTTCGTGTGCCTCGTGCCTGAATTCCTGAACCTTCGCTTCAACGTTCCCTTCTACTTCGGCGGCACCTCGCTGCTGATCGTGGTCGTTGTGACGATGGACTTCATGAGCCAGGTCCAGGCCTACATGATGTCGCACCAGTATGAGAATTTGCTCAAGAAGACAAACTTCAAGGGCTTCGGCGGCGGTCTCTAACCGAGATCAACGCCACTAACCAAAAGTGTCGCTTTTGGGTTTGACGTCCGGTTCCTGTCAAAAGGGGATCGGACGTTGAATGTCAAAAGTCAACGACTGGAAAACGAAAAAACTGCTTCATCTGCGACCTCGGTTCTTGGGGTTGAGGGGGTAAAAATCCCCGCCAGACAGTGGTTGCCGCCCCTTGCACTACACCGGGCGGCGGCTTTTTTTGTCCGCAGAACTTGTTTTTTCAGGAAAAGAAGGTAAAATCATGCCCTTTCCGCCTGTCGGACACTGACTAATGCCCCCGCAGACGTCTTAACCAGAACGGACTGCGGCGGGTCGGAGATGAAAATGAAGGTTAACGCTTCGGTCAAAAGAATGTGCCGCAAGTGCAAGATCATCAAGCGCAAGGGTGTTGTGCGAGTGATCTGCGAAGATCCGCGTCACAAGCAGCGTCAAGGCTAATTGAGGTAAAAACAACATGGCTCGTATCGCCGGTATCAACATTCCGCCGAATCAGCACGCCGTCATCGGTCTTACCGCCATCTACGGTATCGGCCGCACGCGCGCTCAGGAAATCCTTACTTCCTGCGGCATCGAATTTTCCAAGAAAGTGAAGGATCTCAACGACAGCGAACTCGAAAAGATTCGTGATGCCGTTTCGAAGTTCACCGTTGAAGGTGACCTCCGTCGTGAAATCCAGCTTTCCATCAAGCGTCTGATCGACCTCGGCACCTATCGCGGCATGCGTCATCGCCGCGGCCTGCCCGTGCGCGGTCAGCGTACCCGCACCAATGCTCGCACCCGCAAGGGCCCGCGCAAGGCCGGTGTCACGCTCAAGAAGTAATTTTTGAAGGATAGTTATGGCTCCCAAGACTCAGCAGGCCGCTCGCGCCCGCAAGAAGGTGAAGAAGGTCGTGACCGAAGGCATCGCCCACGTGCATGCTTCCTTCAACAACACGATCATCACGATCACGGACCGTCAGGGCAACGCCGTCGCGGCGTCCTCTTCCGGCGCCCAGGGCTTCAAGGGCTCTCGCAAGTCCACGCCCTTCGCGGCTCAGGTTGCCGCCGAACAGGCCGGCAAGAAGGCTCTTGAATTCGGTCTGAAGAACGTCGAAGTCCGCATCGAAGGCCCCGGCCCCGGCCGCGAATCCTCCGTGCGCGCTCTGAACGCTCTCGGCATCCGCGTCACCAGCATCCAGGACGTGACCCCCGTTCCTCACAACGGCGTTCGTCCCAGCAAGCGTCGTCGCGTTTAATCCAATTTAAAGAATTTCGTATCCTGCGTTCGCGTGTCTCATTGTCGAACGCGAACTGAATGCGGTAAAAACGCCGCAGGATAGAAGAGGTAACATAAAAAATGGCACGATATCTCGGTCCCAAGTTGAAGCTCTCGCGCCGCGAGGGTTCCGACCTCAATCTGAAGAGCGCTCGCCGTTCCTTTGACTCCAAGGTCAAGGATGCTGAAGTCAAGCCGGGTCAGCACGGCAAGATCAGCGGCCAGCGTCTCTCCGACTACGGCACGCAGCTGCGTGAAAAGCAGAAGGTGAAGCGCACCTACGGCGTTCTCGAACGCCAGTTCCGCCGTTACTACGCCGAAGCCGCTCGCGGCAAGGGCAACACCGGCGAAAACCTGCTTTCCCTCCTCGAAAGCCGTCTTGACAACGTGGTTTACCGCATGGGCTTCGGCAGCACCCGCGCCGAATCTCGCCAGCTCGTGAGCCACTGCGCCATCCTGGTGAACGGTAAGAAGGTGAACATCCCCTCCTACCAGGTGAAGCCGGGCGACGTCATCTCTGTGCGCGAAGGCGCCAAGAAGCAGGCCCGCATCATTGAAGCTCTGGCGCTTGCCGGTCAGAATGGTTTCCCCTCCTGGGTGAGCGTGGACGCCACGAAGATGGAAGGCACCTTCAAGAGCCTGCCTGCACGCGAAGAAATCGCTCACGACATCAACGAAGCGTTGGTCGTCGAACTTTACTCGCGTTAATCTGGTTATTGAGTTGTGCAGGATTTCCCGGCGCCGGTGTAGTGCGCCGAGGCCGCGGAAATCCTTCGCAGGTGTCCGACCTGCGGAAAGCGTTCGGTTGCTCTCGAGGTGCCGGACGCTTAGTCGTATCAAAAATCCTCGAATTTTTTCAAGCTTTCTTTGTTAAAAACTCAGCCTTATCGGTGTAACGAGCCGAGGGTATTGAATAGGACAAAAGCTCATGGCGAATACAACGCTTCTGAAGCCGACCACCGTCGAAGCCGTGGTTGACGAGAAGAACCCCAATCTGGCGGTCATCACGCTCGAACCGTTCGAGCGCGGCTACGGCCACACGCTCGGCAATGCGCTGCGTCGCATCCTTCTGAGCTCCATGGTGGGCTACGCCCCCACGGAAGCCAGCATCGTGGGTGTTGTGCATGAATACTCGCAGATCGACGGCGTCATCGAAGACGTCGTGGACATTCTGCTCAACCTGAAGGGCGTCGTCTTCAAGTTGGAAGGCGGCCGCCAGGACGTCAATCTGCGCCTGCAGAAGTCCGGCAACGGCGTCGTCACCGCGGGTGACTTCGAGCTGCCGCACGACGTGTCTATCCTCAACCCGGATCACGTCATCTGCAACCTCTCGGGCGGCAAGCTCGACATGCAGGTTCACGTGGAAGCCGGCCGCGGCTACCAGCCCGGCGACATGCGCGCCTTCCACGACGACTTCAGCAAGCATCAGTTGGGCCGCATCATCATGGACGCGTCCTTCTCGCCCGTGCGCCGCGTGGCGTACGCGGTGTCCGCCGCCCGCGTGGCGCAGCGCACCGACCTCGACAAGCTCGAGATGACGATTGAGACGAACGGCGTGATTTCGCCCGAGGACGCTCTGAAGGAAGCCGTCTACATCCTCCAGGACCAGCTTTCTGTGTTCGGCGCCATCCGCACGGATGCCGAACCCGCCAAGCAGGTCGAGGAAGACAAGACGCCGCCTCTCGATCCGATCCTCATGCGCCCGGTGGACGATCTCGAACTCACGGTTCGCTCCGCGAACTGCCTCAAGGCCGAGAACATCTACTACATCGGCGATCTCATCCAGCGCACCGAAAACGAGCTTCTGAAGACCCCGAACCTCGGCCGCAAGTCCCTGAACGAAATCAAGGAAGTGCTCGCCGCTCACGGTCTCACGCTCGGCATGCGCCTCGAGAACTGGCCGCCGGTCAATCTCGAACACTAATTTTCGAGTGTTTTCAGTCCCGAAGTTGATCCGATTGGTGTAGACTTCGGGACTTTTCGTGAACTACCCGCCCGCCGGCGCTCTAGCCGGATAGAAGAGCCGGGGACCCGGACAATTCCGCCCGAGGTCAAAGACTTTTAAAGGAACTTAAAAATGCGTCATCGTAACGGTTATCGCAAGCTCAACCGCACCAGCTCTCATCGTCTCGCCATGCTTCGCAACATGTGCAACTCCCTCCTTCGTCACGAAGCGATCAAGACCACGCTTCCGAAGGCCAAGGAACTGCGCCGCGTTGTCGAGCCGATGATCACGCTCGCGAAGAACCCGACGCTCGCCAACCGCCGCATCGCCTTCAACCGTCTCCGTGACCGTGAAATGGTGGTGAAGCTCTTCGACGTGCTCGGCCCGCGCTTTGCGAACCGCAACGGCGGCTACACCCGCATCCTCAAGATGGGTTTCCGCGTCGGCGACAACGCTCCCATGGCTTATGTTGAACTCACGGAACGCGTGACGGAAACGGAAGCGGTGGAAGTGGAAGAAAAGAAGGCTGAATAAGCTTCTTTCGCTTCACTAAGAAAAAAGAACCGGTTTCGGGCTTGGCGCCTGAGACCGGTTTTTTTGTTGGCGGCCGCCTGGGCCGCCAACCGCAACGGACTGCTTACGAGGCCTTCTTGAGGCGCTGGGCGAGCTGCTGCTCGAAATTCCAGGCGTCGCGGCACATCTCGGTGATGCCGAACTGCGCCTGCCAGCCCAAAAGCTCCTTCGCCTTCTTGGGATCGGCCCAGTTGGCGGCGATGTCGCCCGCGCGGCGCGGGCAGATCTTGTACGCGAGCTCGTGGCCGCAGGCCTTCTCGAAGGCGTGGATGATGTCGAGAACGCTGTAGCCCGTGCCGGTGCCGAGGTTGATGGCGTCCCAGCCCTTCACGTTCTTCACGCGCTCCACGGCGCAGACGTGGCCGCGGGCGAGGTCGACCACGTGGATGTAGTCGCGCACCCCGGTGCCGTCGGGCGTGTCATAGTCATTGCCGAAGACCTGCACGGCGGCGAGGCGTCCGGAGGCGACGCGCGCCACGTACGGAAGCAGGTTGTTCGGGATCCCGTTGGGGTTTTCGCCGATGAGGCCCGAGGCGTGCGCGCCGATCGGATTGAAGTAGCGCAGGCAGATCACGCTCCACTCGGGGTCGGAGGCGCAGAGGTCGGAGAGGATCTCTTCAATCATCACCTTCGTGCGGCCGTAGGGGTTGGTGATGCCGCTGCCGACGGGATGGTCTTCGGTGAGGGGGAGCTTCTGCGGCGTGCCGTAGACGGTGGACGAAGAGGAGAAGACGAGCTTCTTCACTCCCGTCTCCTTCATGGCTTCGAGCATCACCACCGTGCCCGAAATGTTGTTGTCGTAGTAGTCAAGGGGCTTCACGCAGCTTTCACCCACGGCCTTGAGGCCCGCGAAGTGAATGACGGCGTCGATTCTCTCTTCCTTGAGGACCTTCGTCATCAAGGCCTTGTCGCGGATGTCGCCTACGACGAGCGGGGCCTTTTTGCCCGTGATCGTTTCGACCGCTTCGGCGGCTTCGCGGGACGAATTGCAGAGGTTGTCGTAAAGCACGACGTCGTGACCGGCTTCGATGAGCTCCACGGCGGTGTGCGAGCCGATGAAGCCCGAGCCGCCCGTCAAAAGAATGCGCATGAGGTTCTCTTCCTTATTTCTTGAAATTGGGCATGCGGCCTTCGAGGAAGGCGGCGCAGGCTTCCTTGGCGGCCGGAGACGCGGCCGCGGCGGCGAAGGTGGACTGCTCTTCGGCGGTGATGTCCGCTAGACGCCGGCTCCAGGCGCTGCGAAGGAGCTTCTTCGCGTTCTGCACGGCAAAGGCCGGCATGGCGGCGAGGCGCTTCACGCGGGCGTCGGCCTGCGCAAAGACTTCCTCGTCGGCGTAGATGCCGGAGACGAGGCCCATCTGCAGGGCTTCGCCCGCGCTGATGGGTTCGGAAAGAAGGATCTTCTCCGCGGCCTTGTGGTAGCCCGCGTTCTGCAGCGCGAGAAGGCTCACGCCGAAGCGGGGCGTCAGGCCGAGCGCCGTGAAGGGGAGCGCAAAGAGGCTCGAGGAGGAGGCGTAGACGAGGTCGCAGTAGTAAAGGAGCGTCACCCCGAAGCCCACGGCGGGGCCGGCGACGCAGGCGACGACGGGCTTGCGGCAGGCCTTGAGCGCTTCAATGAGCCGTCCGGCGGGCGTTTCGGCATCCGCGGAAAGGTGCGTGAGCTGCTCCTTGAGGTCGCCCCCGGCGCAGAAGATGCCGGGCTGGGCGTGCAGCAGGATGGCGTTGATGTCATCCGCCGCGTCGCCTCGGACGAGGTGCTCCGTGAGTTCGGCGAGCATCGCTTCGTTCAGGGTGTTTCGCGCTTCGGGGCGCGAGATTTCCAGACGCAGAACGTTGTCGTCCAGCACTTGATGAAGAATGGGCATGGTGTTCTCTTGGGTTTTAAGGGATCAGTCGGCGGCCGCTCGGGGAGCGGCCGGCAGGGGCATTTCAAGGCAGTCGGCCACGGTCTTCAAGGACGCGGCGAGGGCGCGCTCAAGCGCCTCGTCCTGCCAGCGCGCTTCGTACGCGGACGTGAGCCGGCTTTCTCGGGCGGAGAGCTTCACAAGGCGCACGACGGCGTGAATCGCGGGATCCACGGTGCTGTCGTCCACCGCGATGATGAGCACTTCGCGGTCAAAGTCGGGGTTGGAAAGATCGGTGAGGTCGCGGGCCGTGAGTTCCGCAGCCGGCTTGCCGAAAAAGGCGCGGCAGGCGTCGGGCGAAAGCGCGTGCGCGAAGGCGGCGAGCCCCTGCGCGTCGTCGCAGCGGATGCTGCGGATCATCACGAAGCCGTTCGCAAGCCGCACGGGCTGATGCAGGCGGCGCGGAAAGCCCGCGAACGCGAGGTGCTGCGTTTTGTCGTCGGCGATGGCAGGGGCGCCGTTCACCGTGCCGTCGGCGTCGAGCGCGAGGGCCCCTGTGTCGTCCAGCACGAGGGGCGAGAGCGCGAGCTTTGTGACCGCGGGAAGCGTCTCCGCGACGGCCGAAAGGCGCAGGATGACGGTGATGAGGCTTTTGACGTCGGCGGCGGGCATGCCGCGGAAGGCGTCAAACCACGCGCGGGCTTCAAAGGCGGCGACGGCTTCCCGCGCCTGCGCTTCGGTGACGGGCGGAATGAGCGTCACGCGGCGCGAGAAGAGGCTCGCGGCCATGCCGCCCACGCCCAGATGAATGACGGGCCCCAGAACGGGATCGGTGTCAAGGCGCAGCTGCAGTTCGCGCCCCGCGGGCTTGGTGATCATCGACTGCACCCAGACGCCGCGGAATTTGGCCTGCGGCGCGAGCTGCGCGACGGAAGTCCGCAGCGCGGCAAATCCGGCGCGCACGGCGTCAGCGTCTTTCAGCGACAAGAGCACGCCGCGGGCGTCCGTCTTGTGCGCGAGTCCCGCGGCCGACGCCTTGAGCACGACGGGGTAGCCGATGCGGTCAGCGGCGCGGACGGCGTCGTCGGCTGAAGCGGCGAGCGTGCCTGCCGCCGCGGGAATGCCGTAGCAGCGGAGAATCTGCGAGAGGTCGTTTTCCGACAGCACGAAGCGCGCGCTGCGCTGGGCGTCCTCCACCACGGTGCGAGCAGCGTCCGTGTCCCAGGTGCCGGAAGCGGAGCCTGGGGCGGAGAGCAAGGGCTGCGCGAGCACGTTCTCCACCGCTTCGCGCGCGAGCGCGAGCATTCGGGCGGCGGCTTCGGGCGTGGCGGCTGTGGGAAGCCCGGCCAAAGCGGCTGCTTCTTCAAAGCCGGCGTCGGGGGCGCCGAGACGCACGGCGACGACGGGCTTGCGGGCTTTTTCCGCGCATTGCGCGAGAAGCGGCGCCGTGGCCGCAGCGGATGCGGCGGCGGGCGTCAGGACGACGAGGAGCGCGTCAGCGGCATCGTCCGCGAGGATGCGGTCCGCCGCCTGCGCGATGAGCGCTTCCGGGGCTTCGGGGCCGGCGTCCGTGGGATCCACGGCGGCCGCGGGAGATCCCAACAACGCGGAAAGCGCGTCGTGCGTCGGACCCGAAAGATGCGCGGGCTGCAGACAGGCTGGCGCGAGAGCCGCGGACCCGGCCGCGGCCGCGCCGATGCCGTTCCCCAGCACCGCGGTGCGGGCGCCGGCGGGCAGACGCCCGGCGGACAAAAGCCGCAGCGCGCCGCAGAAGTCTTCAAGCGACGTGGTCGTCGTGCCGCCCGCCTTGTGAACGGCGGCGGCGAACGCCGCGGAGTCTGCGGACGGGGCATTGAGCCGCGTGGCGGCGAGCGCTTCGATGCCGTCGTTGGTTTCGCCGTGCAGAATCAGCACGGGCTTGCGGCGGCTTGCGGCGCGCACGGCGGAAAAAAAGGCGCGGGGATGGCGCAGCGCGAGGATGTCGGCGGCGATCACGCGGGTTTCTTCGTCAGCGGCGAGACAGTCGATCACTTCATCGGCGGAGACGTCGGTTTCTGCGCCCACGCTCACGACGGAGGAAAAGCCGAAGCGGTTTTTCTCCGCATAGTCGAGCACGGTGGTCGCCGCCGTAGGCGTCTGGCAGACGAGGCCGATGCGTCCTTCCAGCGGCAGACGCGGCCAGTAGCTCACGTTCAGCCCCGACTTCGGACGAATGAGCCCCAGCGAATCCACCCCCACGAGCCGCATCTTGCTGCGGCGGGCGGCGTCAGCGAGCCGCTCGCGCCACACGCGGTCTTCGGTGAGCTCGCCCTCGCCCGGCGTGACGAGCACGTTCTTCACGCCCGACTTGGCGCAGTCGGCAAGGAGCCCTTCCACGCGGCGGCTTGAGGTGGCGATGACGGCGAGATCCGGCGGCGACGGCAGATCGGCGAGCTTCGCCCAGCAGGGCGTGAGGCCGATGTACTTGTACTTTGGGTTGACGGGGTAGGCTTCAAGCACCCGGCGGCTGTTCATGACGCCGCGCCAGATGAAGCTGCCGCGGCTGCCCTCCCGGTCGCTTGCGCCCAGAACGGCGACGCTTTTGGGATTGATGGCGGAGAGCAGGCGGTGGTTGGAGTCCATGGAGTCTCTGACGGTCGAGGAAAATGAATGGACGAAGTTTAGCGCGGGCGGTTTTGCGCCTTGCCGCCGGACGCCGCGAAAGGGTTTTTCCGGTTGTTTCCGCTGGACGCAAAAAGGCCCGAAGGCCGCCGGGCGCTTCGGGCCGGGAGAGTCAAGAGGACGCCGGTCAGTGGACCGTTTCCACGAGCGGCTTCACGTCCGCCTGCGGCGCATGGCAAAGGAGGCACTCGTGGCGCGAGGGATCCATCACCTGCTTGCCGTTCACCGTGGTCCAGTGAGACTTCGGAATGGGCAGAGGCTTCCCCGCTTCCTTGGGCTGCCCCACCTTCTTGAGGTTCCCGTGGCACTGCATGCAGGGATTGCCCTTCTTCTGGATGCGGAACATGTCCACGGCGTGCGGAATCATGGCGGGGGCGCCGTATTCGGCGGCGCGGTACTGGCCCGCGCCCATTTCAAAGACGGCGGGCTCGGCGGTTTCAAAGGGCGAGGTCTTCTCAAGGCTCGTCGAATCAATGTCGATCGGCGCGTTCAAGGCGTCCGCGGCGGAGTCGGCCGCCAAAGCGGCGCCTGAAAGGAGCGTGAGAGCAGCAAAAAGAGCAGAACGAATAGTCATTTGTTTTCTCCTTGTTCGTTTTTCGAGGAGGGAATGGCGTCATTGACCGGGTGGATGGCGACGGTGCGCTTTTTCAGGGGCCGCAGGCCGACGGCGAGCGCGTCTTCGGGGCAGACGGCGATGCAGCGGCCGCAGAGCGTGCACTCGGCGCCGGTGAAAAAGCCGCGCTCGCCCGCTTCCTTGAAGCGGATGACCTGAGGCTCCGGGCAGACCGAGAGGCAGTCGCCGCAGCGCGTGCAGCGCTGGTCGTCAAACGTCACGCGGGTGGGGGAGATTTTCCCCACGCAGGACCAGAAGGCGCCCAGGGGGCAGAGGTGGCCGCACCAGCCGCGCCGCACGACGAGGAGGTCGAGCGCAAAGACGCCCAGCACGACGGAAACGCCCGCGAGCCCCGTGCCCCACACGATTTCTCGCCAGAGGACGGCCTGAGGGCTCACCCACTCAAAGGCGGCGGTCCCCGTCGCCGCGGAGGCGAGGAGGGCGCCGGCGGCGACGCCGTAGCGCACGCGGTGGTTGAGCCGCAGCCAGTCGGTCTGAAGGCCGAGCGTGGAGCGCAGGCTCTCGGCGGCGTCCGTGACGAGGTTCATGGGACAGGCCCAGGCGCAGAAGCTGCGGCCGCCCGCGATCCAGTAGAAGACGAGGACGAGAAGGGCGCCCGCCATCAGCGGCGCTTCGGGCATCAGGCCCGCGCAGAGCTTTTGAAGAAGCGCAAACGGGTCAGAGAGCGGAATGAGGCCGGCGAGGCGGCTCGCGGAGAGGTCGCCCGCCAAAAGGGGCTTCCCGAACACGCGCCAGCCCCAGTGCGCCGTGCCGATGAAGCCCGCGAGAATCGCGAGCTGCACCGTGCGCCGCGCAAGGGTGTAGCGCAGGCGAAAGAGCCACTCTTTGACGGTGGCGGGGCGGCTGAGGTGCCGCACGTTGGAACGATCGCGCATCAGAGCTCCTCCCCGCTGTTGAGATAGTCCAGGCCCCCCGCTTCATCGGGCTTGTCCGCGGGCGCCGCAGGCGCCGTGACGGTCGGATGATGCGGCTGCTCGGTTTTCCAGCCCAGACGGTAGTGCTGGCCGATCCGCCCGAGGAAGGACTCCCGGGGCAGGATGTTGATGGACGCAACGTCCGTCGGGCAGGACTTCGTGCACATGCCGCAGCCCGTGCAGTGATCGGGATTGATCGTCGGCACGAAAACGGCGTGATGCGAAATCTCGCGGGGGTGCGCAACGAGCGTGAGCGCCTCGTTTTTGACGGGGCACACGCGCCAGCACACTTCGCAGCGCAGCCCCTGCCAGGAAAGGCAGGCCGCGGGATCGACGACCGCCACGCCCATGCGGGCCTCACGGATGTCCTGGAGGTGGCGGTCCAGCGCGCCCGAGGGGCAGATTTTGGCGCAGGGGATGTCTTCGCACATCTCGCAGGGCTTCGTGCGGGGCGTGAAGTAGGGAGTGCCGAAGGGCGCCGGGTCGCCTGCGCGCGCGAGCTTCAGGGCGTCAAAGGGGCAGGCCTTCACGCAGAGTCCGCATTTCACGCAGAGGTCGGCAAAGCGCGGCGCGGCGCCTGGCGGAGGCGGCGAGAAGGGCGAGGTCTTCGCTTCCTTCACAAAGGCCGTCAGCCCCAGCGCCGAAGCGCAGGCCACGCCCGCGCCCTGCAGCAGAAGAGACGCGACTTCGCGTCGGGTGACAGTGGGCATCGTATTTCCTTCGAAAGAGGACGTGCGGACGAACTGGCCGGCCGCACGCCGTCAGGCGACAGATTACGACGCCTTCGTCACGCGGACGGCGGCCTTCTTGTAGTCGGGCTCGGCCGAAATCGGATCGGTGGCGTCGATGCAGAGCTTGTTGCACTGCACGGATTCGTCAAAGAACGAGAGCCACACGGTGCCGCGCGGCACCTTCCAACGGCCCTGCGTTTCGACGCGCGCCTTGATGGAGCCGCGGCGGCTTGTGATTTCGGCGAGGTCGTTGCGCAGAAGGTCGCGGTCCTCGGCGTCCTTGGGGTGCATGTAGAGCACGGCGGACGGCGCCGCACGATGCAGCTCGGGCACGCGGCGCGTCATGGAGCCCGTGTGCCAGTGCTCAAGCAAGCGCCCCGTGCAGAGGTTGAGGTCGTACTTCTCGTCGGGCACTTCCACCGGCAGCGCATAGGGGCGGAAGAAGATCTTCGCGCGTCCGGGAAGGGGCTTCGGCGTCTTGTCGGTGATGCCGTGCAGGTTCCCGGTGGGGATCGCCTTCATGAGCTTGCCGTAGAACTCGTAGTCCTCGCCGTTCTTCACGTAGGGGTCGTACTTCGCGTTGAAGCGGTAGAGGGTCTCCTTGCCGTTCACGACCGGCCAGCGCAGGCCGCGGGTCTTGGGATCGAGGTAGGTGTCAAAGGTCGCGAGATCGTGGCCGTTGCCCTGCGTGAAGCGGCGGTACTCGGTGAAGAGCGCCTTTTCGGGGAACCAGTCAAGGTGCGCGGCTTCCGCCGTGCAGCAGTGCGTGCCGGGGTACTTCGGATCGGGCCACGGGCAGTCTTTCACGTCCGGCATGCCGGCGTAGAGCACGTCGTAGAGCGTGGAGTCTTCCGTCCAGCCCATCGCCTTCGCGGCGTCAAGCACGTCGGGGAGGTCGTTCTTGCCGCCCGACTTCTGCGCCTTCCAGGTTTCCCCGATCGTGAAGCGCTTGGCGATCTCCATCATCATCCAGATGTCGCTGCGGGCTTCGCCCGGCGGCAGCACCATCTGCTGCCAGCCATGGGTGCGGCGCTCGGCGTTGCCGTAGAGGCCCCACTTTTCAAAGATCATGGCGGCGGGAAGAATCAGGTCGGCGACCTTCGCAGAGAGCGTCGGGTAGGCGTCGGCGACCACGACGAAGTTTTCGGGCTTGCGAGCCGCCTTGAGCCAGTGGTTGGAGTTGGGCGCCGACTGGAAGAGGTTCACGACCTGCGACCAGAAGAAGTTGATGCTGCCGTCTTCAAGGCCGCGCAGCAGCCCCATGACGGGCTTTCCCTGCACGGGGTTCAGCGTGCCTGCGGGAAGGTGCCAGATGCCTTCCGTCACCTTGTGGTGGGCGGGATTGCCCACGAGCATGTCGGCGGGGAGGCGGTGCGAGAACGCGCCCACTTCGCGCGCCGAGCCGCAGGCCGAGGGCTGGCCCGTGAGCGAGAAGGCGCCGTTGCCGGGGCGGGCGTGCTTGTTCGTGAGAAGGTGCAGGGCGTAGATCTGCTCGTTCACCCAGACGCCGCGCACGTGCTGGTTGGCGCCCATGCACCAGAGCGAGAGGATGTTGCGGGACTTGTCGCAGAAGAAGTCGGCGAGCATCAGGAGCTTCTTCTTGAAGCTCTCGTCGGATTCGTCAGGGTCGCCCTTCGCGAGCTTCGTCGTGAAGTCGATGTCGTAGGGTTCGAGCCCCTTCTTGTATTCCTCAAACGTGATGTGCCAGTGGCCGCCCGCGGGCTGCTTCTGCTCGATCACCTGGCCGGCTTTTTCAGGGCGCCCCTGCGCCTTCGCTTCGTCTTCAGAAAGCGTGATGCGCAGCTGCTTTTCCTGCGTGTCCTTTTCTTCGGGGAAGGCGAACTTGTCCGTGGGACGCATGCCGTAGCCGATGTCCCGGGTGCCGGTCGCAAAGACGCAGTGCTTCTCGATGAATTCCTGGTCGTAGGCGTTGCGGCGGATGATCTCGCGGGCGATGAAGTTGAGGATCGCGAGGTCGCCGTTGGGCTTGAAGACGACGTCAACGTCCGCCATGTTGGAGGACATGTTCTTTGACGTCGTGATGTTGATGATGCGCGTGGGCTTGTGCGTGAGCTTGCGGTCGGTGACGCGGCTCCAGAGCACGGGGTGCGCCTCGGCCATGTTGTTGCCCCAGAGGAGGAACGTGTCGCAGAGCTCGAGGTCGTTGTAGTTGTTGGCGGGTTCGTCCACGCCGAACGTCTGATAAAAGCCCACCACGGCGGAGGCCATGCAAAGGCGCGCGTTGGGGTCGATGTTGTTCGAGCGGAAGCCCGCCTTCATCAGTTTGCTCGCGCAGTACGCCTCGGGAATCGTGTACTGGCCCGAGCCCGCGATGGCGATGCCCGTGGGGCCCTTTTCGGCGTAGACGCGGTGCATCTGGCGGGCCATTTCTTCCAGCGCCGTCTCCCACGAGACGGGCGTGAACTTGCCGTTCTTGTCGAACTTGCCGTCCGTCATGCGCATCAGAGGCCGCGTGAGGCGGTCCTTGCCGTAGAGAATCTTCGCGTTGAAGTAGCCCTTGATGCAGTTCAGGCCCCGGTTCACGGGGGCGTCGGGGTCGCCCTTCGTGGCGACGATGCGGCCGTTCAAGGTGCCCACCTGAAGTCCGCAGCCCGTGCCGCAGAAGCGGCAGACGCCCTTCGTCCACGTGACGCCGGCGTCGGCGTCCTTGGCTTCCTGAGCTTCAACGGGGGTGATGGGAATGCCGGCGATGGAGGCGGCGGAGGCGGCGATGCCCGCCTTCATGAGGCGGCGCCGGGAAATGGTGTCCTGCATAGTCTTCTCTCTCAAATGCTTTTTGGATCGCGCGTCTTTTTTGTTCTGGCGTCGCGGCTAGGCGTCTTCGCGGTGGGCGATGAGGCTCACGTCGGCGACGCCGGGCAGCGTGCGGATTCTCGTGAACGCGTCGGCTTCCTCGTGAACCGATTCATCTTCGAGCACGACGACGAAGCGGCTGGTGTCGCGGTGCTGCTGAAAAACTTCGGCGCAGGGAAGCGCGGAGACCGAGGCGAGCGCCTCGTCGAACTTCCCGGGCGCTGCTTTGACAACGAGGCCGGAATAGAACATGAGATACTCCTAATGAAGTATTTGATGTTAGTAGAAAGACGTTGTAGCCAAAAGGAATAGCGACTCCGAAAAAAGAATGACGAAGCAGAGACGGGTTGATTTATTTCCTGCAGCGTCAGGGAGAAAAATCATCCCGCCAAGAAGGGCGCAATCTTTTTGAGATAGGGGAAAATCCGCAGGCCGGACGGGGGAATTTCATGTGCGCGGCGTCCGTCTTTCGAGGGAGGAGCGACCGTGCGACAATGGCGCGACGAGAAAATGCGAAGGAAGCGCCGGCTTCTTTCGAAAAGCGTAGGAACAGCAATGACAGACCGATCGATTCCCGCCCCTGCGGCGTGGAAGAAGCCCGACGGCTCGACCGTCTCCTGCACCGAGAAGGTGAAGGTCTTGAACGAGAACTGGCACGACATCAAGGAGGCGCTGCAGGATGCGCTGGACGACGCCATCCTCATGGGCTGCACGGAAAGCCAGTTCAAGGCGGAGTACAAGCGGCTCGTGGAGAGCCTCGCGTGCGACTACAAGGAAGAAGCGCCCAAGGAGGCGAAATTCACGGTGGTGCGCTGCGACCACGTCGTCCTCACGGTGGCGGATGCGGCGGCGAGCCGCGCCTTTTACGTTGATGCGCTCGGCATGACGGAGGAGACGTTTGGGAGCGGCCGTCGGGCGTTTGTGTACGCCACGGGGAAGATCAACGTGCATGTGGCGTCGGAAGCGCCCATTCTGCCGCGCGCCGCCAAGCCCGCGCCCGGCTCAGCGGACCTTTGCCTCATCGTGAGCCGGCCGGTGGCGGAAGTGAAGGCGATGCTGGAAAAAAAGGGGATTGCGGTGGAGCTGGGGCCCGTGGAGCGCACGGGGGCGTTTCACCAGCTCACGTCGATCTATGTGCGAGACCCCGACGGCAACCTCGTGGAGCTCGCCAACGAACAAGCCGGCGACTGATCGCAGGATTTCCCAAAAGCACAAAGCCCGCCGGATTTCGGCGGGCTTTGCGTCAGAAAGGAGCGCGGCGGCTTATTCGTCGTCGGCCTTCTTCACCGTGCGGCGGACGGCGGGCTTCTTCACGGTCGTCGTCTTGACGCCGGCCTTCTCCGCCTTCGCCTTCTTGGCGGCTTCCTTCTGCTGCGCGAGCGCGGCGGCCTTGCTTTCCGCCTTCTTCTGCACCAGGCTCTTTTCGGGCTTGGTGGGCTTCAGAATGCGCTTGGATTCCGCGGCCTTGCGTTCGGCCTCGGCCTTTTCCGCGGCTTCCGCGGCTTCTTCTTCCTGCGTGCGCATGGAGATGCGGACGATCGGAGGCGCCACAGTGGCGTTTTCTTCCTTGACGCCCCAGAGCTGCAGCAGTTCGGTTTCGGACGGCGCGGTGCCGCGGTTGCGGCGGGCGACGACGCTCGCGCGCACCAGCTTTTCAATGTCCGGCAACGGCAGGCGGTTCAGGTCCGTGAAGTTGATGAGGCTGTGTTCGGCATCGAACCCCTTGATCGTTTGCACAAACGGTTCGATAATGGAATTCTCGGCAACGTAGAGCGTGAGGCACTTCTCACGCGACTCAAGCGCAAAGAGCGGACTGCCGCTCAGTTCATAGAACACCAAGCCGAGACGCTTGCTCTCGCGAACGCCTCGGGCGGCTCGACGAATCAGGCTGGCCACCCGCGCCATCGCCACCCGTCGATCCGGCGGCAGACTCTGCAGGAAAACGCCCAAAACCGTAGCCCCTACCATAAAGCCATCTCCAAAAAATACTCGGAATACCAAAGTGCGGAAATGAAAAAGACAATCCGCGCGAACCTAATATTTTACCCCAAATCGACGCCCTCGTGTGAGGGGGCAAACCCGCGCACGGGCTGATTCCTTTGGGAAAAATAATCCGTTCGGACTAGACGGCGGGAAGCGGCGGCTACGGCTTCGGCGCCGTCTTCGTCTTGTAGAAGGTGTAGCGGGCGGTGAAGCGGACGGTGAGAAGGTTGCCGAGCGTCGAGCGGTTGCAGGCGGTGGCGGGGATGCCGCCTCGGGCTTCGTCGCGCTTCACCCAGCGGTAGGGCGTGAGCGTCCCTTTCTTCACCTTGCCCGCGGGCGTCACGGCAAAGAGAACGTCCTTGAGGTCGGTTTTCGTGCGGCCCGCCGAGGAGCTCACGATCTTGGAGGCGAGCTTGGACTTGTCGGGCGCCGTGAAGTTGAAGTCCGCGCCCTGGCTGGCGATTTTGCGCCCCGCCTTGTTGGTGAGAATGACTTCAGGCGCGATGAAGCGCCACCAGTAGCCGTCTTTGTCGGAAGCGCACTGAAATTTCTGCACGCCGGTTCCCGTGAGGATGAGATCGGCCTGCGCCGCGGGCTCCTTGGGATCGACGGGGCCGGGCGCCGTTTGAAAAACGGAGCAGCCGGTCAAAAGCGCCGCTCCGGCCATGAGCGGCAGGCGAAGTAGAGAAAGTTTCATGACATCGTGCCCGTGGTTTCGGGCGTCATCTGCTGAAAGCGCTTCGTGCTGAAGTCGATCTTGAGGCGCGAAGCCAGAAGCACCGCGAGAAGCGCTGAGAAAAGCAGTCCCGCGCAGACAAAGTAGGGGCTGCCCGCGAGAAGGTCGTCCGTGTGCTTGGCGGAAAACATGAGTAGCGGCGTGCCCAGCAGCGGCGCGAGCGCTCCGGTGAGCGAATTGAGCGAACTCACCGCGCCCATCGTGCGGCCTTGTTCGGTGACGAAGGTGCGGCGGCTGATTTCGCCCGTGAGAATGGGCGAGGAGGCGCTCATCACGGCATAAAGGCAGCAGGCGACGGCGGCGCCGAGCCCCAGGGGCGACAGCGCGACGGCCGCCATGGCCGCCGAGCCGATCGCGAGCACCGTGAGCACGATCTCCCGAGGGCGGAAGCGCTTCAGGATGCGCTGCAGAACGACGCCCTGCATGAAGGCGATGGAAAGCCCCAGCGCAAAAACCGAGAGCCCGATCGAAAGCGGCGTGAAGCCGTAGCGAAATTCCGTGTAGAGCGCCCAGGTGCACTGCATCAGGGCGTTCGCGAGGCTCGTGAACGTGAGAATCAGCAGGAAAAGCCGGTTGGCCGGCACGCGCGTGAGATCCAGCAGCGCCCGCAGCGGATTGCTGCCGCGCCAGGAGACGGGGCGCGCGGCGCGCTTCGTGAGCGACTCCGGGAGCACGAAGGCGCCGTAAAGAAAGTTGAGCAGCGAGACGGCCGCGGCGGCGACGAAGGGCCAGCGCGGATCGCTTTCGCCCAGAATGCCTCCGAGCGCCGGTCCCAGCACGAACCCTACGCCGAAGGCGGCGCCGATTTTCCCGAACCCCGAGTAGCGGCCGAGCCCCTTCGTGATGTCGGCGATGTAGGCCTGCGCCACCGTCATGTTGGCGGACAGCATGCCGCCCAGAAGGCGGCTCGCGAGAATGAGCGGAAGCGACTGCGTGAAGGCGGGGACGGCGAAGGTGACGCCCAGGCCCAGAATGCCCCCCAGGAGCACCGGCCGGCGGCCGATTCGATCGGAGAGGGCGCCGAGCAGCGGGGCGCTCGCAAACTGCATCACGCCGTAGCTCAGCATGATGAGGCCGTACCACCAGGCCTGCGCGTCGCGCGTTTCCGCCAGCGTGCCGATGAGCCGCGGGAGCACGGGCACGATGAGGCCGATGCCCAGCGCATCCAGAAAGATGCAGGCCAGAATGAATCCGACGGCGGGCTTGGGCGGCATGGTGAAGAAGACAGTCCGATAGAGGTTGAAACGGGGGGATCATAGAGGAAAGCAATGACGGCGGCCGTTTTGGAAAAAGGCGGTAACAGTCGGGCTAGACTGAAGCGCAGGAATCTTCTTTCGCATCATCATGAAAATCTCGCTTCAACCGGTTTCTTTGTCGGCGGCGCCCCAGCTCGCCCGTTTTCTGCCGGCCTTTGGCTCGGGCGGCGCCAATCATTCCGTGGCGGCGCTCGTGACGCGCGCCCGGGAGCATGAGACGGAGTTCGCCGTTGCCAACGATCGGCTCCTCATTCGCTGGCGGCCGATGCCGGGCGCGCCGCGCACGTGGATGATGCCGATGGGAGACACGCCGGACGCGGCGCTCGCCGAGTGGCTTGACGCCTGCGGCCGGGAGCCGGACGGCGCCCTGCGCTTCTGGGGCGTCGTGCCCGACATGGAGCCCGTGCTCGCCGCGCTTTTCCCTGAGCGGCGGCTGGAGGTTTCAGCAAGCGAAGACTGGGAGGACTACCTCTACGAACGAGAAGCGATGGTGACGCTGGCCGGGCGGGCGCTGCATGGAAAGCGCAATTTTGCGAAGCGCTTCTGGGCGGCGCATCCCGAGGCGGAGTTTCGGCCGCTGACGAAAGACCGGCTGCCGCTGTGCCGCGAGTTTCTTGCGGCGTGGCAGGCGGCGCACGGGCCGATGACGGCGGGGCTCGCGGCCGAAGCGGCGGCCATTGAGACGGCGTTTTCCGGCTGGGAGTCGCTGGGATTGACGGGCGGCGTGCTCATGAATGGTCGGGACGTGCTGGGCTTTACGTACGGCGCGATGACGAGTCCGACCGTTTTTGCGGTTCACATCGAGAAGGCGCGCCGTGAGGTGACGGGCGCCTATCCGGCGATCGCGCAGGCGTTGGCAAAGACGCTCCCCGCGTCGGTGCGGCTTGTGAACCGCGAGGAAGACCTGGGCCTTCCGGGACTGCGAAAGGCCAAGAACGACTGGGCGCCGTGCGGAAAGCTCGCCAAAGGCTGGGTGACGGTCAGCGGATGAAAAAAGGCCCGCGCCGAAAAAGACCAAAAGGCGCGGGCAAAGTCCAGAGGATGGTTGGAGAACTCCCAGAGGAAAAAGTCAGAGCTTCTCGAAGGGGACGGCCTGCGGGTCGCCCAGCTTGGCCTTGAACCAGCGGAGCACGCGGTCGATGACGGGCGGCTGATGCCAGATCAAGTCGGCATGCCGGGCGTTTTTCACCATGACGAACTCTGCGTCGCCGCCCTTGGCCTTGAGCGCTTCGTACATGCGCCGGGACTGCATGGGGCTCACGAGCGGATCATCCGTGCCGTGCATCAGGAGAAACGGCGGCTCCGTGCCGTCCACGTGATGAATGGCGCTCGCGTGCCGGGCGGCGTCCTGCAGCTCGTCGATGGCGCGGCCGGGCGTCTTGTAGGCGGGCCCGTTCAAAAGGAGCGCTTCGGTGACGGCGGGCGACTTGTGAATGGCCTGCACGTCGTCGGGGAAGCCTTCGCCGATCGTGAGCAGATCGCTCAGGCCGTAGATTGAAGCGACGGCCTGCACGTCGGACGAAACGTGGGTGAAGTCGCCTTTGTCCCAGCCCGGCTCGCCGTTCGTTGCGCCGAGCATCTGGACGACGTAGCCTCCGGCGGAGTCGCCGAGAACGCCGATGCGGTCAGGATCGACGCCGTATTCGTCGGCGTGGGCGCGGATCCAGCGCACGGCGGCCTTGCCGTCTTCGACGATCGCCGGAAACTTCGTCGGCACGACGCGGTACTCAGCGGCCGCCACGACGAATCCGGCGCGGGCAAGCGCCCAGCGCATCTCGGCAAACTTCTCGTAGTCGGTGGAGACGAAGCCGCCGCCCGGGAAATAGACGATGGCGGGCTTCTTCTGCGTCGTGCGCGGCACGAGGAGCGTCATTTTGAGCGGGTGCATGGCGCGCAGGCTGCGGATCTGCGCGTAGTAGATGCCAGAGAGGGTGTCGATGCGGGCGTCGGTGATGGCGACGTCCATCAGTTCGGCGCCTTCGAGTGCTTCAGGGACAGTGATCATGAGGTTGATTGATTTTCAGTAAAAAGAGGTTTCAGGGGGCGAGCTTTGCGCGTAGGGCGGGTAAAGCGGAATGCCGGGTTTGGCGGCCTCAAAGAGGGGAAGGACGCTGTCCAGAATCGCACGACGAAATGTTTGCTGAACGTCGAGATTGGGCACGAAGACGTGAGAGGTGACGGAATCAAAGCCGAGGTAGCCCAGATGAACGAGGAGCGTCAGCACGTCGTCAAGATGGCAAAGCTTCCAAGGAATGTTGGTGCCGTGTTGAGGATCCACGGGCAGCGACTTTCCGTTGAAGAGTTCAAGGACGGCTTTGGCGAGGCCGTCGATGGGGAGCTCGATGAAGTGCTGCAAGGCTGCGTGGGTTTCGGTGGCTGACCAATGGTCACCGCAGGCGCCGGCTTCGATTGAGTCCATGACGGAAACCGGGTTGTAGACCGGGCCGGCGTCTTTCAGGCGATAGCCGTCAAACCAGCGCTGCATGTCCTTGAAATCCAGTCCCTGCGCTTCGCAAAGCGTCTTCACTTCTTTTTCGGTGAAGCCGACGCAGCCGGCGAATTCGCCGGGACTGATCATGGAGATTTCGGTGAAGCCGGGGAGGGCCGGGCGGCCGTCGATGCGAGGCAGCGGGAGAATGCCCGTCAAGTAGGCGCCGGCAAGGTAATGAGCCGCCGCTTCGCTGGTGAAGAGCTCTTTGAGAAAGGCCAGATACTGCGTGAGCAAGGCGTCGTCCGTGGATTCGCGCAGCAGCACGTCCCATTCGTCGATGAGAAAGAGGAACTTGCGGCCGGTTTTTCGACGAATGACGGACAGCTTTTCTGAGAGGGACTGGGTTTCGTTGGGAACGAGGCCAGGAAATTCCTCTAGCAGCTCCTCCGCCGTGCGTTCTTCTATAACGCGAATGAGGCGGTTGATGTCATCGGGGCAATACGACGTGAATTTGACGATGTCCCAAAAAATGACGTCGTATTGATTCAAGTGCTTGCGGTAGTCCGCCAGCTTTTGTTCACGCACCGCTTCAGGATCCGTTGCGGGCGGATTGGCAATGGCGAGGTGGCGAAAGAGAGCGGCCGAGTCCGCGCCGCGGGAGTAGTAGGCGGACAGCATCATGGCGGCAAACGTCTTGCCGAATCGGCGAGGCCGGGTGCTGCAGACAAGATTCTTGCTTGAGCCGAGACGGCGGTTCATGAAGGCGATCAGCTCGGTTTTGTCGACGTAGACGTCATTTTTGAGAACCGCCGCAAAGCCGTCGTTGCCGGGATTGAGAAAATGCCCCATGACCAATTCCAAAATCTGAAGCAATAACAATGAAGAGTCTGACGATTTTACCGGGGACGGGCGGGGGCTGCGTCGGCGCGCGGACCGTTTCTCCTCTTTGACCTTTCAGGGAGCGGCGAGCGGCCTCGAGTGGCGGTGGCAGGGTGAAGCGCGGGCCTCCTCCTTTCGACCTAAACCGCCGATTTTTCTAGGAACAAGTGCCTAAAAACGCCTTTTTTGATTGCTTTTTCAGGCGGGCCCGTCGTATCCTCAGGAGCGTGATAAACCGCAGCGCGCGAAGCATCGGCGGGGCAACACGGAGAGGCGCTTCCGAAAGGAGGGATCTCCGGCCTGCCGACGGACGACTTCCCCCGTGAGCCGAAAGCCAGGGGAGGCGGCGTCCGAGACTTCGAAATGAGCCTACTCGCAAAGCTTGGCGCCGGCTGCTAACGGAGATATAAAAATGGTAGAAAAGAAAAAGACCCTATTTCACCGCGCCATGCCGCTAATCTTGGGCGGCTCGCTCGTGAAGCAGATCATCATCGCGCTCATTCTGGGCGCCTTGACGGCCTACTTCATTCCGGGCTTTGCCGTTGACGTGGGCTTCCTGGGCACGCTCTTCGTGTCGGCTTTGAAGGCCGTGGCGCCGGTGCTCGTGCTGGTGCTCGTGTCGGCCGCCATCGCCAATCAGGACATCAATGCGGACAGCCACATCAAGCCCATTCTGGTGCTCTACCTCATCGGCACCTTCTGCGCGGCGGCGACCGCCGTCGTCGCGAGCTTTGCGTTCCCGGTGACGATCCAGCTTGCGACGGAAGGCGCGAAGGCGGCGGCCCCGGGCGGCATTGCCGAAGTGTTGAAGAACCTCTTTCTTTCCGTCGTGGACAATCCGGTGCACGCCCTCTTGAACGGCAACTACATCGGCATTCTCGCGTGGGGCGTGGGCCTCGGCATCGCCTTGAAGAAGGCTTCGAACCGCACCCGTGAAACCTTGAACGACCTTGCTGACGGCGTGGAATTCATCGTTCACATCGTGATCCGCTTCGCGCCCTTCGGCATTTACGGCCTGGTCTCCAATACGTTTGCGACCGAAGGCTTCGGCGCTCTCGTGGGCTACGTGCAGCTCCTCGTGCTCCTCCTGGGCTGCATGTTCTTCGTGGCGCTCGTTCTGAACCCCATCATCGTCTGGTTCTGCACCCGTCAGAATCCGTTCCCGATTACGCTCACCACGCTGCGTGAATCGGGCGTCATGGCGTTCTTCACCCGTTCTTCCGCCGCGAACATTCCGGTGAACCTCAACCTCTGCCGCAAGCTGAACCTGCCGGAAGACACCTACGGCGTGTCGATCCCGCTCGGCGCCACGATCAACATGGCGGGCGCCGCGATCACGATCACGGTGCTGGCGCTCTCGGCCTGCGCGACGCTGGGCGTGCATGTGGACATTTTGACGGCCGTGCTTCTCTCGGTGGTGGCTTCGCTCTGCGCCTGCGGCGCGGCGGGCGTCCCCGGCGGCTCCCTCATGCTGATCCCGCTCGCGTGCAGCCTCTTTGGCATTGACAACGGCACCGCGATGCAGGTCGTGGCCGTGGGCTTCATCATCGGCGTGCTGCAGGACTCCTGCGAAACGGCGCTGAACTCGTCGTCTGACGTGCTCTTCACGGCGGCTGCCTGCCTGCGCGCCAAGCGCATCGAAGAAGCGGAAGCGAAGAAGTACGCCTAAAAACGG
>CAVJUB010000019.1:0-30000 GCA_963652545.1 Hallella faecis
AGGTGGAGCTTGTTCGAAAGGAACTGCAGAGCGTCATTCGAGACAACATGCAGCCTGAAATGGAGCGCACGCTCCCCGGGTTGTCCAGCTACGTCTATGTGAGCGACTGACGGCGGTTGTAGCGCGGGAGAAAGTCGCCGGCGGAAACCGCAAAAGTCTCCGACGAAACACCGCAAAAGTCTCCGGCGAAACACCGCAAAAGTCTCCGGCGAAACGCCACAAAAGTCTCCGACGAAATGCCACAAAAGTCTCCGGCAGAACACCGCCGAAGTCTTCAATTGCTATTGATATTGCTGTGGATTTTTCGCTGCAAGCGTTTCTGGAATTTTGGAGCAAAAAACGACCGCTCAGCTTGTCACCGGGCGGTCGTTTTTTTGAGAGCGCTTGGGGCGCAATCAGCGGTTGTCGCTTGCGCGGAACTTCTTTTCCAGGAGGCTCACGAGGCGCGTGATGGTGAGCGTCATGATGAGATAGAGGACGGCGACGGCGGACCAGATTTCAAGCGATCCGTAGGTTTCGGCGATGATGAGCTGGCCCGAGCGCGTGAGCTCTTCAAAGCCGATGACGGACACGAGGGAGGAGTCCTTCAGCATGGCAATGAATTCGTTGCCCAGCGGCGGGATGATGCGCTTGAAGGCCTGCGGCAGGATGATGTAGCGCATGGTCATCGTCCAGTTCATGCCGAGGCTCAGGCCCGCGCGCATCTGGCCGACGTCGATCGACTGGATGCCGGCGCGGAAGATTTCCGCGACGTAGGCGCCCGAATTGATGGAGCAGGCGGCGACGGCGGCGACGAACGGATCAATGCGGTGGCCGATGATGACGGGCAGCGCGAAGTAGATGATGAAGATCTGAACGAGGAGCGGGGTGCCGCGGATGAAGTCCACGTAGATTTTCGCGAGCAGCCGCAGCGGCGTGAACTTGCTCAGCTGCGCAAGCGCCGCCAGAAGACCGAACACAAGGCCGAGGCCTACGGCAAGCGCCGTGATTTCAAGCGTCACCAGCGCGCCCTGAAGCAGCAGGGGCAGCGAGCTCGTAACGAGCGAAAGGTCAAATTCCATCGGGGCGGCTCCGAAAATGCATCAATGAAAGAACCGGAGCGCGCTCGGCGCGCTCCAAGGCGGCAATGATAAAGAATCCTATTCGAAGAAAGTAGGCAGTTCCGAAAAATTTGGCCGGAACCGCCTGTCGGCTGATCATTCTTCCTGAAGCATGACGCGGATGATTTCGCGGTCGGTGTCCACCATGCCGCGGCTGGCGATGCGGCCCACGGCGGCCGCCGTTTCATCCGTCGTCTCCTGCACGATGCCGTCGCCGCTGTGAAAGGCCTGGTGGTTTTTCACCATGTCGACGGCAAGAAGCCCTCCTTCGACTGACATGGAGATCTTCGCCGCGCACGAGGACTTCGCGCCGTCGCAGAGCATGCCGGAGGTGATGGCGAGCGCGTTTGTGATCACTTCCTCGATTTCCTTGTCGTTCATGCCCTCAAGGTAGGCGATCCCCGCGGCGCTGCCGCAGCCCGCGCTCACTGAGCCGCAGTAGGCGGAGAGCTTGCCGATGCCTTGCTTCAGGGCGATGGTGACGAGGTCGGAGATGAGGAGGGCGCGCAGCACTTCGCTTCGAGGCGCCTTGAGATGCTCGCCGTAGACGGCGATGGGAACGCTTGCGGTGATGCCTTGGTTGCCGCTGCCCGAAACGATCACGACGGGCATTTCGCACCCGTTCATGCGGGCGTCCGACCCGGCGGCCGCCAGCGCTCTGGCGCGCACGGCGGGATCCGCGGAATTTCGCATCATGAGAATGCGGCCGATCGAAGCGCCCCAGCCGTGCGCAAGGCCTTCGCGGCTGATGGCGAGATTGCAGTCAAGCTGCCGCGTGAGAAGCGGCTCGCTCTCCGCCAAGGGCATCACGCGGGCGGCGGCGATGAGTTCCGGAATGGACCAGACGGCTTCGTCCGCGGCTTCTTCGGCGACGGCCTTGCCGCCGTGAAAGACCTCCCGGCCGTCCTCCACGACGGACGTGATGTTCGTGTGGCAGGTGCGCACGGTGACGGCGACGGTCTTCCCCTGTCGCGTCCCCGTGACGCGAATGAAGAAGACGTCGGGTTCGCCCGACTGATGCACGGTCATGGGCTCTGCGGCGCGGCGGCCGATTTCGTCTCGCTCTTCGTCCGTCACTTGAGAGAGCACTTCAAGTTCGAGCTCGGGGCGCCGGACGACAAAGCCCGCGGCGACGGCGGCTTCAATGCCGTGGAGCCCGCCGGTGTTGGGCACGACGACGCTCTTCACGTTTTTCACGATGTTGCGGGACACTTCGACGTCAATCGCCTCCGGGTAGCCGCCGAGACGGCGCCCGGCTTCCGCCGCCGCGTACGCAAGCGCTATGGGCTCGGTGCAGCCCATGGCGGGAATGAGCTCCCGCGCCAGCGCGGCGCGGTATTGGTCAAAGGACTGAGGCATGAAGGCTCTCCGCGAAAAAAGGTGCAGACACGATAGCAGAGCGGCGGCCGGCCGGCGCTTGCGGCGGCGCGAGGCTGGGCAAAAGAAAACGGCGCCCGCGAGGGCGCCGTCTGGCAGTCGGTCAGAAGGACTGGACTACTTGCCGAAGTACTTCTCGTAGAGCGCGCGGTATTCGCCGGAGGCGCGGGCGTCCTTCAAGGCCTTGTTGAGGGCCTTCTGCAGCTTGGGATTCTTCTTGGAGAGGCAGAAGCCGAACTGCTCGGCGGTGAGCGTGAGGGGCAGATGGTAGTAGGAGCCGTCCGCATCGCCCTTCGTGGCCATGAAGTAGCCGGTGACGGGCTTGTCAGCAACGACGGCGCGGCAGCCCTTGTTCTTCAGCTCCAGATAGGCGTCGGGGAGCGCGTTGTAGCTCGTCACCTGCGCGCCGGGGATCTTCCCCGCGTAGATGGCGCCCGAGGTGCCGATCTGCACGCAGATCTTCTGGTTCTTGAGGTCCTTCTCGCTCTTGATGACGCCCCGGTCTTCCTTGCGAACGAGAATGGAGAGGCCTGCGTCGTAGTAGGGCTCGGTGAAGAGGACGCGCTTCGCGCGCTCCTTCGTGATCGTGAAGCCCGCGGCGCCCACGTCGATCGTGCCCGTCAGAATGCCGGGAATGATGGCGTCAAACCCCATGGCGGTGATTTCCGTGTCATAGCCCGCCTTTTTGGCGAGGAGCCGGATGAGGTCGAGGTCAAAGCCTTCGAGTTCGTGCGTCTGGCTGTTGACAAACTCAAACGGCGCGAAGGCGGCTTCCGTGGCGACGCGAAGCGTCGCGGCCTCTGAGGCGCAGACGGCGGCGCAGGCGGCTGCCGCTGCGAGGATTTTCGTTGTGGTCTTCATTTCATTACCTTTTTTTATGAGACCGGCTGCCTGCCCCGAGGGGAGCGGCAGTCGAAAAAAGAAGCGTGCCGCAGGAGAAAATCCGCTAAATGATATCCGGCGGCGTGCTTCGGCTGCGGGAAGCTATTTCCCGAAATACTTGGCGTAGATCGCCTGATACTCGCCCGTGGCGCGGGCGTCCTTCAGGGCGTCGTTGAGCTTCTTTTGTAGCTCGGGGTGGCGCTTGGACACCGCAAAGGCCATCTGTTCGGCGACAAGCACCACGGGGAGGTGGATGTAGGACTGGTCCGCCTCCCCGTGTTCAGCCATGAAGTGGCTGTTGACGGGCTTGTCGGCGATGACGGCGGCGCATCCTTTGTTCTTCAGCTCCAGGTAGGCTTCCGGCATCGTGTTGAAGTTGCGCACGACGGCGCCCTTGATCTGGCCCGCGCGCTGAGCGCCCGAGGTGCCGATCTGCACGCAGATCTTGCGGCCTTCGAGGGCCTTTTCGTCCGTGATCTCGGCCTTGCTGTCGCGGTGGATGACGATGGTGAGGCCTGCGTCGTAGTAGGGATCGGTGAAGAGAATGCGCTTTGCGCGCTCTTTCGAAATCGTGATGCCGGCTGCGCCCACGTCGACGGTGCCCGTGATGATGGACGGGATGATGGCGTCAAAGCCCACGGACTCGATCACCGGCGTGTAGCCCGCCTTCTTGGCGAGGAGCCGGATGAGGTCCATGTCAAAGCCCGTTAATTCGTGCGTCTTCGCGTCCACCGATTCAAACGGCGGGAAGGTGGGTTCGGTGGCGATGCGAAGCGTGGCGGCCTGGACGGCCGACGTGAGAAGAACAGCGAGCGACAGCGCGGCAAGACGAATTTTCGTCATGGAGGTTTCCTTTTCTGTACGTGGGGCGCCGCACGGCGAACGCCCGAAATCTTTGAAGCCGCCTTGCGTGGGAATGTCTGCGGCGGTCTTTTTTATGAAAGGAAGCGAGGATACCGCTAACTTTGACCCTTCGGGTAAGGAAAAGCGCGGAAAAACGCCCGGACAGCACAAAAGAGGCGAAGAAAAACAAAAACCTGAGTGATTCACTCAACTATTGGCGGCAAATTCCTGTATGATTCCCGACCAATTCAGTCAGCTATTAAAAGCACCCCCAGAAAAAGAGCGGCTGAATGACGGAGACCCCTTCAATGAAACTCACCACACGCGGCCGCTTTGCGGTTACGAGCATGATCGATCTCGCGCTCTACGGCGAAAAAGGCCCGGTGCGTCTGAGCGACATTGCCAAGCGCCAGTCGATTTCGGTGGCCTACCTCGAGCAGATCTTCTGCAAGCTGCGCCGCGCCAACCTCGTGACGAGCCTGCGCGGTCCGGGCGGCGGCTACCGCCTCTCCCGCGGCGCCGATGAAATCACCGCCGGTGAAATCGTGAGCGCGGTGGAGGAGCAGGTGGATGCAACGCAGTGCAAAGGCGGCGCCACTTGCCGCGGCGGCGCCGAGTGCCTCGCGCATGGTCTCTGGTCGGAGCTCAATGTGCGGATGGCAGAGTTTCTGAACGCTCAGACGCTTGCCGACATCCGCGAACGCTATGAAGAACGAAGAGCCGCCCATGAAGCGGCCGCCCGAGCCCGGGAGGCGGTGGTAAGACCTCCCGAGCCTTTGTAAACACACCTCGCCAAACCATTTTCAATTCCCTTGACACGAAAGGAGCCGGGCCTGCCCCAAAAGGGCAGCCGGCAGTCAAAAAATGACGCTCAAACTGCCTGTTTATCTTGACTACTCCGCAACGACGCCGGTGGATCCCCGGGTGGCGGTGAAGATGTTCACGTACCTGTGCGACAAGTTCGGCAATCCGGCGAGCCGCTCTCATGCCTACGGCTGGGAGGCGGAGAAGGCGGTTGAAGAGGCTCGCGCCAACGTGGCGGCCTACATCAACGCCGATCCCCGCGAGATCGTGTGGACTTCCGGCGCGACCGAAGCCGACAACCTCGCCGTGAAGGGCGCGGCTCACTTCTATCGCGACAAGGGCAAGCACCTCATCACCGTGAAGACCGAGCACAAGGCGATTCTTGACTCGATGCGCCACCTGGAGGAAGAGGGTTACGAAGTCACGTACATGGACGTGCAGGAAAACGGCCTTCTCGACCTGGAAGCGCTTGAAGCCGCCATCCGCCCCGACACGACGCTCGTGTCGGTGATGGGCGTCAACAATGAAATCGGCGTCATTCAGGACATCGCCGCCATCGGTGAAATGTGCCGCCGCCACGGCGTCCTCTTCCACTGCGACGCGACGCAGGCCGTGGGCAAGATGGACCTCGACATGGAAAAGCTCAAGATTGACCTCATGAGCCTCTCCGGCCACAAGGTCTACGGCCCCAAGGGCATCGGCGCCCTCTACGTGCGCCGCAAGCCCCGCGTTCGTCTTGAAGCGCAGATTCACGGCGGCGGCCACGAGCGCGGCATGCGCTCTGGCACGCTAGCCACGCACCAGATCGTGGGCATGGGCGAAGCCTATCGCCTGATGAAGCTTGAGCAGCCTGAGGAAATGAAGCGCGAGCGCGCGCTCCGCGACCGGCTCCTCGCCGGCATTGAGAAGAACATCCCTGAGATCGTCATCAACGGCGACATGGAGCACCGCGCCGTGACGAACCTCAACGTCTCCTTCAAGTACATCGAGGGCGAGAGCCTCATGATGGCGGTGAAGGACCTCGCGGTGAGCTCGGGCTCGGCCTGCACGTCGGCTTCCCTTGAGCCGAGCTACGTTCTGAAGGCGCTGGGCCGCGAGGATGAGCTTGCGCACAGCTCGATTCGATTCACTCTCGGGCGCTTCACGACCGAAGAGGAGATCGACTTCGCGATTGAAACGCTCACCCGCGAGGTGGCCCGCCTGCGTGAAATGTCTCCTCTGTGGGAGATGCACAAGGAAGGCGTGGACCTCGGCCAGGTGAAGTGGAGCGAACACTAATTTCAGGGGGAGCGGGGCGGACGCCGGACGTTCGCCTCTCGCCCGTCAGCATTTCGGAGAAGAGAACATGCCTTACAGCGAAAAATTGATGGACCACTACGAGCACCCCCGCAACGTGGGCACGCTCGACAAGGAAGACAGCCAGGTCGGCACCGGCATGGTGGGCGCGCCCGCCTGCGGCGACGTGATGCGCCTGCAGATCAAGGTGAACGATGAAGGCGTCATCGAGGACGCGAAGTTCAAGACCTACGGCTGCGGCTCGGCGATCGCTTCGTCCTCCCTCGTGACGGAGTGGGTGAAGGGCAAGAGCATCGAAGACGCCGAGAAGATCACGAACTCCGCGATTGCCGAAGAGCTTGCGCTCCCGCCCGTGAAGATCCACTGCTCGATTCTCGCCGAGGACGCCGTGAAGGCCGCCATCGACGACTATCGCAAGAAGCAGGCCGCGAAGTAAGGAGAGAACAAATGGCAGTGACATTGACGGAAGCGGCCGCGCGCCACGTGGCGGCCTTTCTCGCCAAGCGCGGCAAGGGCATCGGCCTTCGTCTCGGCGTGAAGACGTCGGGCTGCTCGGGCATGGCCTACAAGCTCGAGTTTGCGGACGCCCTGAACGAAGACGACCAGTCCTGGGAGAGCCACGGCGTCAAGGTGATTGTTGACGCAAAGAGCCTGCCCTACATCGACGGCACCGAGCTTGACTACGTGAAGCAGGGCCTGCAGGAGGGGTTCAAGTACAACAACCCCAACGAAAAAGAACGCTGCGGCTGCGGCAAGTCGTTCCACGTCTAGGCTTTCATCATGGCGCAGATGACCGCGTTTTCGCTTCTGGGACTCCCGGAAAAATTCCGCCTCAGCGCGGATGAAGTGCAGGCCGCGTGGAAGAAGGCGATTGCGCTCGTGCATCCGGACCGCTTCGCCGGCCGCCCCGCCGCTGAGCGGCGCGTCGCCGAGCAGTGGGCGGGCCGCATCAACGAGGCGCGTGATGCGCTTGCGTCGGACGTGGGGCGTGCGTCGGAGCTTTTGAAGCTTCGGGGCGTGGACCTCAAGACGGAGACCGACACCCGCATGGATCCGGCGTTCCTGATGCAGCAGATGGAATGGCGCGAGCGCATGGATGAAGCGGATGCGGCCGGGAAGGCCGCGCTTCTGGCGGAAGTGCGTGAAGCGGGCGAAAAGGAGCGGGCGCTCCTGGGCGAGAGCCTTGACGATGCCTTTGACGCCGTGAAGGCGCGCGGCGCGGTGCGCCGGCTGATGTTCATTGAAAAGATGGCGGCGTCTCTAGCCGGCCGGACGGAAACGATATGACCGATTTTGACTCTATGGGGCTCCTGCAGATCGCTGAGCCTGGCATGTCGGCGGCGCCTCACGAAGAGCGTCTTGCCGTGGGCATCGACCTCGGAACGACGAATTCGCTCGTCGCCTCCGTCATCAACGGCGCGGCGGAAGTGATTCCGGACGAAGCAGGGCGCGCGCTCTTTCCTTCGGTCGTGCGGTTCCTCGCGGACGGCACGGTGCACACGGGCTGGGAGGCGCTCGCTGAACAGGCGGCCGACCCCCTCAATACGGTGAGCAGCGCCAAGCGCCTCATCGGCCGAGGCTTGAAGGACATTGCGGGGAACGTGACGCTCCCTTACCGCTTTGCCGCGGGGGACGGCATGGTGCGCCTTGAGACCGCGGCCGGCGTGAAAAGCCCGGTGGAAGTGTCCGCCGAAGTTCTGAAGGCGCTGCGGCTTCGCGCCGAAGCGCGCCTTGGGGGCGAACTGGTGGGCGCCGTGATCACGGTGCCCGCGTACTTTGACGATGCGCAGCGCCAGGCGACGAAGGACGCCGCGAAGCTCGCGGGCCTCAACGTGCTGCGCCTTTTGAACGAACCCACGGCCGCGGCGCTGGCGTATGGCCTCGACAACGGCGCCGAGGGGCTCTACCTCATTTATGACTTGGGGGGCGGCACGTTCGACGTGTCCCTTCTGGAGCTCACGAAGGGCGTCTTTGAAGTGCTCGCCACGGGCGGCAACTCCGCGCTGGGCGGCGACGACTTTGATCATCGCGTCGTCTGCTGGGCGCTGGAAGGGTTTGCGAGCGACGGCGACGTGCTCTCCGCGCAGGACAAGCGGCGCCTTACGCTGGCGGCGAAGGCCGCGCGCGAAGCGCTCACCGACGCTGATTCGAGTGAGATTTCGCTGGAGCTCTCGGACGGCCGGAAGATTCAGAAGACGCTCACGCGCCATGCCTTTGACGAGATGGTCTGTCCGCTCGTGAAAAAGACCACGGACGCTGTGGCCCAGGTGCTGAAGGACGCCGCGAAGACCGCTGCCGACATCAAGGGCGTGGTGCTCGTGGGCGGCGCAACGCGCATGCCGTGCGTGCGCCGCGCGGCGGCCGAATTCTTCGGCAAGACGCCTCTCTGTGACATCGACCCCGACAAGGTGGTGGCGGTGGGCGCCGCAATGCAGGCGAACAAGCTCGCGGGCAATTCGGCTTCAGGCGACGACTGGCTCCTTCTGGACGTGACGCCGCTCTCCCTGGGGCTCGAAACCATGGGCGGCCTCGTAGAGAAGGTGATCCCTCGCAACACGGCGATTCCGACGGCGATGGCGCAGGACTTCACGACCTTCAAGGACGGCCAGACCGCGATGGCGATCCACGTCGTTCAGGGCGAGCGCGAAGTGGTGGACGCCTGCCGGTCGCTTGCGCGCTTTGAGCTGCGCGGCATTCCGCCGATGGCGGCAGGCGCGGCGCGCATCCGCGTCACGTTCCAGATCGACGCCGACGGCCTGCTCTCCGTGTCTGCGCGCGAGCAGCATACGGGCGTGGAGAGTTCGGTGCGAGTGAAGCCGAGCTACGGCCTCACCGACGAGGACATCATCGGCATGCTGAAGGACGGCAACGAGGCCGCTCGAAGCGACATGGCCGAACGCGAGCTGCGCGAAAACCGCGTCGAAGCGGACCGCCTCATTGAATCCACGGAATCGGCCTTGGCTGAAGACGCCGACCTTTTGACGGACGCCGAGCGCGCCGTGATTGACGCGGCGGAAGCGGCGCTGAAGAAGGCCGCTCAAGGGACGGACGCCGCGGCGATCAAGGCCGAGCTTGAAAATCTCACCCGCGCGACGGGCGACTTCGCCGCCCGCCGCATGGACCGGAGCATCCGCCGGGCGCTGGCGGGCCAGAACATCAACACCCTTTAAAAAATTTCAGGAGACATCCATGCCTATCGTAACGGTGCTGCCGAACGAAAAGATCTGCCCGCAGGGCGCTCAGGTTGAAGTGAAGACGGGCGAAAAGCTCGCTCAGGCCTTGAACAAGGCGGGCGTCGCGATTCCGCACGCCTGCGAATACAACTGCGCCTGCGCCACCTGCCACGTCATCGTGAAGAAGGGCTTTGAAAGCCTGGGCGAGCCGAGCGACGACGAATACGACCACTTGGACAACGCCTTCGGCGTCACGGCGCAGTCGCGCCTTGCGTGCCAGACGGTAATGGGGACGGAAGACATCACGATCGAGATCCCGGCCCGCAACCGCAACATCGTCACGGAGTAAGCCCGCTCATTCGGGCGGTGACGAAGCCTGCTGTCGGCGTGAAGGCGCTGCGGCGGGCTTTTTCTTGAAAAGGAGAAGCAGCATGCTGAAGTGGACTGATGCGCAGGCGATCGCCGAGGAGCTTTTCGAGGCGCATCCCGACGTGGATCCCGTGACGCTTCGGATGACGGAGCTCCATGCCATGGTGATGGCGCTTCCGGACTTTGACGACGATCCCGAAAAGAGCAACGAGGCAAGGCTCGAAGCGATCCTTTCGGCGTGGCTTGACGAGCGGGATTGACGCGGGCGGGTGAAAAAACGCTGATGGATGAGTGAAATCCCTAGGGTGAAATCGGTTCCATGAACGGAGACGTCAGGCTCGCTTAAGGTAATAATGATGCCCCATAAGGATTACCACTCTCTACCCCATTTTGAGGAGAACCCCATCATGAAGCGTACCGCTTTAATGCTCAGCCTCTGCGCTGCGCTCTTCATGGCTGGTGAAGCCTGCGCCGCCGACAAGTTCGGCGCCGACCGCCATGTCGCCCGCGGCATGAACTGCCAGATGTGCCACGGCAAGGGCAATCCGGCTGAGCTCGATCCGCCGGACATCAAGAAGTGCACCCAGTGCCATCCCACGGCTCAGCTCGTGAAGAAGACGAAGGACGTGAAGCCGCAGAATCCGCACATGTCCCCGCACTACAAGGATCAGCTCGAGTGCACGAACTGCCACCACATGCATGAAGCGAGCGAAAACTTCTGCGCCCAGTGCCATGACTTCAAGTTCAAGGTGCCGTAGGCCGCTCGGAAGCTGACTGAGCTTGATGCACAAAAAAGAAGCCGCACGCTTGAGAAATCTCGGTGCGGCTTTTTTTGCGGGCGAAAGAAACGCAGTGGAGGATCGGCCGTTGTCCGATCAGCTACGCAATCGTCATGACGACGGGCGCATGATCGCTCGGCTTCTCCGCCGCGCGGGGCGCCGTGTCTATGACGACGTCCGTCAGACGCTTCAAGAGCGTCTCGGAGGCGAGCATCAGGTCGATGCGCAGTCCGTGGTTCTTTTCAAAGCCGGACTGCCGGTAGTCCCACCACGAATAGGTTTCGTGCGCATGAAGCCCCACCTCCCACGCGTCCGTCAAGCCCGCCTCCCGAAGCGCCGCAAGCGCGGCGCGTTCGGGCGCCGAGACGAGAATCTTGTCCTTCCAGCTCTGAGGATCCCAGACGTCGACGTCGGTGGGGGCGATGTTGAAGTCGCCCGCGACGAGCATCATCCGGCCGTCCGACGCTTCGCGCCGCGCCCAGCGGGTGAGAGCGGCGAGCCAGTCGAGCTTGTAGAGGTACTTCGGGGAGGCGACCTCCTGGCCGTTGGGCACGTAGACGCCGGCGGCGGTGAGGAGCGTGCCGTCGGGAAGCGTCAGGTCTGCGGCGATGAAGCGCTTTTGCTCGTCAGGGTAGCCGGGCAGGCCCTTCGTGACGCGGGAGACTGTGCAGGCGCCTCGGCGCACGGCCATCGCCACGCCGTTGTAGGTCTTCTGGCCGTCAAACCAGACGTCAAAGCCGGCGGCTTCAAAGAGGGCGGCGGGAAAGCCGTCGTCCGTCGTCTTCGTTTCCTGCATGAAAAGGACGTCGATGGCGGCGGAATTCAGCCAGGCGGCGGCCTGCTCGGCGCGCATCTTGATGCTGTTGACGTTCCAGGTGGCGATTCGCATGGTGGTGTGACTCAGAGAAGTTGCAGCGACTGCAGGGCTGCTTGGGTTTCATAAGTAAGAAGTCCCGCCATTTGCATCGCAAAAAGCATTTTCACGTCAGCGCAGACGAAGCGCTCGACTTCGCCGTCTTCCGGAAAGGGCTTCACGCCGGCGGCGGTTTTTCCTCGGTAGGCGTAGGTGACTTCGTTCATCCAGCCTTCGGGCACGGGGCGGCTGATGCGATAGACGACGGGCGTTGACTCAAACGTGACGTCGGGTTCTTCGAGCCCCGCTTCCTCCGCCGTCTCTCGGCGCACGGCTTCGTCGGGCGTTTCGCCGGCGGAGATGAGGCCGCTGGCGAGCGTGTCAAAGAGGTGGGGGTCGATGCGCTTTTCCTCGCTGCGGCAGCCGAGCCAGTACCAGCCTTCGGGCGTGGCGGCGACGGCGTAGACGGCGCGGGTGACGAGCCCCAGCAGACGGAAGGCGGAGCGCTCCAGCACGAGTCCCGAGGGCTCGTCTTTTTCGTTCAAAACGTCAAGGAGCTCGCCTCGCCAGTCGGGGAGCTTGTCCTTCTCGTAAAGCGTGCTGGCGAGCGTCGCGAGAAAGTCGCTGGCTTCGCGGTTGTCTTCGGGGAGCGTGAGCGTGACCTCGTCTTTCGCGAAATGAAAAGCCCGAAGCAGCGCTTCGGGCAGTTCGCCCAGAGCGGCGGCCGCGGCCGGCGTGAGCCAGCCGCAGCGTTCGCCCCGGATCACGAGAGACCGGCCTTGGGCAGGGCGGCTGCCGAACTGGCGGTCTGTCGTCATTTAGGCTTCCGGACGAAGGGTCGGGAAGAGAAGCACGTCGCGGATCGTGGAGGCGTTGGTGAGAAGCATCACGAAGCGGTCGATGCCGATGCCGCAGCCTGCCGTCGGGGGGAGGCCGTACTCGAGCGCGCGGATGAAGTCGGCGTCGTAGTACATGGCTTCGTCGTCGCCGTGGCTCTTCGCGTCGGCCTGCGCCTGAAAGCGCCGCGCCTGATCTTCGGGGTCGTTCAATTCCGAGAAGCCGTTGGCGAGTTCGCGGCCGTAGATGAAGAGCTCAAAGCGCTCGGTGAGACCGGGGCGCGTGTCGGAAGCGCGGGCGAGCGGGCTGATTTCCACCGGGTAGTCGATGATGAAGGTGGGTTCGATCAGCTTGCCTTCGGCGACCGCTTCAAAGAGCCCCATCACGAGGGCGCCCATGCCGACCCATTCGGGCTGGGGCTCGCCGAGGCGCTTCAATTCCGCGCGCAGGAACGCTTCGTCCTTGAGGTTCTCTTCCGTGTACTGCGGCGCATACTTCATGATGGCCTGCTCGGGCGTGAGCTTCGCAAAGGGCTTCTCGAGGTCGATCTCCGTGCCCTGGTAGGTGAACTTCATGGAGCCGATCGCCTTCTGGGCGACGGTGCGCAGCAGGTTCTCCGTGAATTCCATCTGGTCGCGGTACGTCCAGTACGTGGCGTAGAACTCGATCGTCGTGAATTCGGGGTTGTGGCGCGTGTCGATGCCTTCGTTGCGGAAGCAGCGGTTGATTTCAAAGACGCGCTCAAAGCCGCCCACAACGAGGCGCTTCAAGTAGAGCTCCGGCGCGATGCGCAGGAAGAGCTGCATGTCAAGCGCGTTGTGGTGCGTCACGAAGGGCTTCGCGTTGGCGCCGCCCGGAATCGGGTTCAGCATCGGCGTCTCGACTTCCATGAAGCGGTTGGCGCCCATGAATTCGCGCACGCCGGCGACGATCTTGCTGCGCGTCTCAAAGCGCTGGCGGCTTTCCGCGTTCACGATGAGGTCCGCGTAGCGCTGGCGGCAGCACTGCTCGGGGTCGGTGAGGCCCTTGTGCTTGTCGGGCAGCGGCCGGATCGACTTCGTCATGAGGCGGAGCTTTTTCACGCGCACGGAGAGTTCGCCGCGGTTCGTGCGAAAGAGCGTGCCTTCGGCGGCGACGATGTCGCCCAGGTCCATCGTCTTGAACTGCGCGTAGGACTCGTCGCCCACTTCGGACGGGGTGATGAAGTACTGCATGTCGCCCGTGAAGTCATGCACGGTGGCAAAGGAGGCCTTGCCCATGATGCGCTTTAGCATCATGCGGCCCGAAACCGCCACCTGAGGCGCCGCGGCTTCGAGGTCTTCCTTCGTGGCGTCGCCCCACTTCGCGCGCAGGTCGCCGAAAAGGTCGGCGCGCTGGAAGTCGTTGGGGTAGGCGACGCCCGCTTCGCGCAGGCGCGCGAGCTTTGCGCGGCGCTCCGCAATGATGTGGTTTTCGTCTTCGGCGGCCTGTTCGGCCATCGTCTGCTTCGTCTGTTCAGTCATTTTGTAATTCGGTCAAAAAAAGAAATTCGGTGCGTCAGACGCCCATCTTGAGGCTGGCCTGGATGAACTGGTCAAGGTCGCCGTCCAAAACGGCGCCCGTGTTGCCTGTCTCCACGTTGGTGCGCAGATCCTTCACGCGGCTCTGGTCGAGCACGTAGCTGCGGATCTGGTGGCCCCAGCCGATGTCGCTTTTCGCTTCTTCAAGCTTCTCCTGCTCGGCCATGCGCTTGCGCAATTCCGCTTCGTAGAGCTTCGCCTTCAGCTGGCGCATCGCCTGCTCGCGGTTGTTGTGCTGGCTGCGGTCGTCCTGGCAGACCGTCACGATGCCCGTGGGGATGTGCGTGATTCGCACGGCCGACTCGGTTTTCTGAATGTGCTGGCCGCCCGCGCCCGAAGCGCGGAACACGTCCACGCGCAAGTCCGCGGGATTCACCGTGATCTCGATCGAGTCGTCCACTTCGGGGTAGATGTAGACGGAGGCAAAGGACGTGTGGCGCCGCGCGTTGGCGTCAAAGGGGCTCTTTCGCACGAGGCGGTGAATGCCCGTTTCCGTGCGCAGCGTCCCGTAGGCCCATTCGCCTTCCACGTAGATGGTGCAGCCCTTGATGCCGGCCACGTCGCCTTCGGTCTCTTCGGTGAGCTTGGCGGTGAAGCCTGCGCGCTCGGTGTAGCGAAGGTACATGCGCTCGAGCATGCTCGCCCAGTCCTGGGCTTCCGTGCCGCCCGCGCCCGCCTGAATTTCGATGTAGCAGTTCGCCGAATCCATGGGCTTGTTGAACATGCGCTTGAATTCGAGCTTCTCAACGTCTTTTTCAAAGCCCTCGACTTCGGCGGCGATGGTTTCCGCGCCGGCGTCGTCGGAGTCCGCAAGGCTCATGTCAAAGAGCTCCCGGGCGTCCGCAATCCCGGCGGAGAGCCGCTGGAAGCTGCCGACGAGATCGTCGAGAACCTTCTTTTCCTTGCTTACTTTCTGAGCGTGCTCCGGATCATTCCAGAGATCCGGGTTTTCCATTTCCTGATTGACTTCTTCGAGCCGACGTTCCTTTTGGTCGACGTCAAAGATACCCCCTAAGCTCAGCAAGACGGTGAGCCAGGTCTTCACAGGTGCGGTAAACGTAATTGATGCGTTCGGCGTCCATGTTGTCTGAAGATGATTTTCTTATTGATGGGAGCGCCGGACGCGGTCCGGCGCGGCATGAGAACCCGTCATTATACGGGGCGGCCGGCCGGAAAAATTTGAAAAACAGGCGGATTTTCTTCGACGGGCGTCGTTTCTCAGACCTCCGCGGCCTCCACGACGAGCTGCACCGTGCGGCGCCCCTGAAATTCGTTGATTTCCGGGCGGTACGCAAGGCGGACGCGCTCCGGGAGCGGCGTGTTGTGCCGAAAGAAAATGGCGTCAAAGCGCGTGCCGTTCAAGTCAAGGTAGAGCTTCAAGTGCGCGTCTTTCAACACCCGCTGCGAGAGGACGGTGAAGTCGTTCGCGAACACCGGGGGCTCGAACCCCTGGCCCCAGATGCGGCCGGCGATGGCTTCCACGAGCGGAAACGAAATCTCTTCGGGCGAGAGCGCCCCGTCCACCTTCACGATGCGGTTGAAGACCGCCGGGTCCACCATGCGGGCGACGCAGAATTCAAAGAGCGACGCGAAGCGCCTCAGGTTGTCCTTCTTGATCGTGAGGCCCGCGGCGAGCGCATGGCCGCCGAAGCGTTCGATCACGTCGGGGGCCATCTTGCTCACCGCGTCCAGGGCGTCCCTCAAGTGCACGCCTTCGATGGAGCGGCCGGATCCCTTGAGGTTCTCTTCGCCGTCGTTGGCGAATGCGATGACGGGGCGGTGAATGCGCTCCTTCACGCGGCTTGCGACGAGGCCCACGACGCCCTGATGCCAGCCGCCGTCGTAAAGCGTCACGGTCGCCTTGCTGCGCCAGTCGATCTGCGCCACGTAGTCAGCGGCGTCGCTTTGCATGGCGTCTTCCAAGTCCCGCCGCTCGCGGTTCAAGTCTTCCAGCTGCAGCGCGGCGCTCTGAGCGTCTGCGGCATCATCGGCAAGAAGGCAGCGGATGCCCACGCCCATGCCGGTGAGGCGGCCGGCGGCATTGATGCGCGGCGCCACGGAAAACGCAAAGTCGCGGGCGGAGGCTTTCGCCCAGTCGCGTCCGGCGGCGGCGAGAAGCGCGGCGACGCCTGGATGCGCATCGCCTCGGCGAATGCGCGCGAGGCCCTGCGCCACCAGAATGCGGTTGTTCTTGTCGAGCTTCACGACGTCGGCGACGGTGCCGAGCGCCACGAGGTCGGCGAGATGGTCAAGCCGCGGCTGCGTCTGCGGCGTGAAGACGCCGCGGCGGCGCAATTCCGCTCGCAGCGCGAGAAGCACGTAGTACATCACGCCGCACCCCGCGAGCGCCTTGCTTTCAAAGGCGCTCGTCTTGAGGTTGGGGTTCACGATGCAGTCTGCGTCAGGGAGCGTCTCCGCCGGCAGATGGTGGTCGGTGATGAGCACCTTGAGGCCGAGCGCCTTGGCGTGCGCCACGCCTTCGACGCTGGCGATGCCGTTGTCCACCGTCACGATGAGGTCGGGCTTGGGCCGGGCTTCAAGGCAGAGGTCGACGATCTCCGGGGAGAGGCCGTACCCCAATTTGAAGCGGTCGGGCACGATGTAGCTCACGGGAATGCCGAGCGAAGTGAGACCCCGCACGGCGATCGCGCAGGCGGTGGCGCCGTCGCAGTCGTAGTCGGCGACGATGACGACGCGGCCGCCCGCCTCTCGCAGATCCGCGAGGAGCCGGGCGGCGGCTTCCGTGCCTTCGAGGGTCGCGGGCGGCAGCAGCGACTTCCAGTCCTCCCGCAGGTCGTCGGGGGTGCGCACGCCGCGGGCGGCGAGCGCCTGCGCAATGGGGCGCAGCATCCCAGAAGCGGCGAGCGCTTCAAAGGCCGTCTTGTCGTACGGCCGGATCTGAAACTGAGTTGCCATGGCTGCGCCTATTCAAAAATCCAGGATTCGGCGGGAACGGCCTTCTGCGTGAGACGCGCAAGAAGCCCGGAGGCGCCCGCCGGAGCCGTCGTCACGGTGACGGTGTCCGTCATGCCGCAGGCGACGAGAAGCGACGCGCTGCAGTTTTTCTTTTTCGCGGCAGCCGAGAGCGTTTCAAAAGACGCAATGACGCCAGGGAGCGCTTCGCTCCACGCCGTCCAGTCGCGGCGAAGCCACGGCTCATAGAGAGCGTCGAGCACGGCGATGACGTCCCCCGGAGGCGCGTCCTGCGGCCACTCGACGGCGCCCGTCACGCGGCCCGTGCGGTGGTTGAGGATGCCCGACTCCTGCGCCCAGCTGCGAATGAAGGGCGTGTCGGAGAGCACGCTGCGGATTTTGGTGGGCGGATTGAAGCGCTGCTGGCAGCCGCCGCCGGTGATGGCAAGCCCTGTCACCGGGCGTCCCGCGGCGTCCGTGACGCCGGAATTTTTCACGATGTCGGTGAGCTCCCTCAGGTCGGAAAGCGCGCCTTCGGCGATGGCGGCGTCGGCTTCGGGCAGGGGCGCAAGATCCAAGGGCGTCGCGAGCCCTGCGCGGATCACCGGCCATTCGGGCGTCATGACGCCCCAGCCCGTCTGCCGCGTGAGGTAGAAGGTGCGGTCCCAGCGCTGCAGCGTGAAGCCGCGCGCTTCCAGGGGCTTGCGCGTCAATTGGCAGAGCCGCTCCACCGCGTCGTCGTCCAATGTGAGCTCTGCGGGGCGCCCCGTTTCGTCCGTCGCAAAGAAGACGAGCGACCAGATTTCGCTTGTGAGATCGGGGCCGTCGTCGATGAGCCAGGCAAAGGGGGCGGAGGAAAACGGCAGGTCGCGGCGCGTCACCACGCGCCAGAGCCAGGCAAGGTGCGGGCTTCCCGCAAGGGGGCCGGCGACAAGCGTCTGCCGCACGGCGTCGCCCTTCACGCTTTTCGTGAGCGCCGAGGCGGTGCGGAGCGCTTCCTGCGAGACGCTTTTGCGGGCGTCGGGGGGAAGCAGCAGACCCGGAATGAGAAAGTAGGCTTGCGACATGAATCGAGGACCCAAAAGAAAACGCGGCGCGTTGTAGGAGTTCGGCGCCGCGCAGGGGAAGAGGGATGGCGGGAGAAGAACGGACTAAAGCCGTTCGCCCGAGTCCATCACCACCCGCATCAGGTCGGCCACGGTGCCCGAGCCGGTCTTGTCCATGATGGAGGCGCGGTGCGCCTCCACGGTCTTGATGGAGATGCCGAGGTCGTCGGCGATCTGCTTGTTGAGGCGGCCGGAGACGATGCGCTCCAACACCTGCCGCTCGCGGGGCGTGAGCTTTGCCATCTTCTGCTGGCCGAGGATCTCGCGCTCGTTCTGGGTGCGGCGGCGATTGGCTTCGATGAGCATCTTTTCCACGAGCTGTCGCAGCGCCGCGTGGTCAAAGGGCTTTTCAATGAAGTCCACGGCGCCCTTTTTGAGGGCGGTCACGGCCATCTGCACGTCGCCGTAGGCGGTGAGCATGATGACGGGAAGGTCCGACTTGCGGGCGATCAGATGGTCCTGCACCTCAAGGCCGCTCATGCCGTTCATGCGCACGTCGAGAAGCAGCACGCCCACCTGGTCGGGCTGGTAGTGCGTCATGAAGCTTTCGCCGCTGTCAAAAAGCTCCACCTGGTAGTTGCTCGATTCCAGAAGCCAGCGCACGGAGTCGCGCACGGCTTCATCATCATCCACCACAAAGACAGTGCCCAGGGGTTGTGACGAGGCCGTGAGGTAATCAGAAAAGGACATGAGGGGACGCTCCGCAAGAAAACTGCCGGACGGGGGAGGGCGGAACGCCGTCCCCGCCGAAAAAGTGCGCCGATTGTAGCGCACCTAGGGTAAACCTGTAAGGGTTTTGTTGGGGGCGCCGGCGGTCAGGCAACAGAGAGCCGGAAGGCGGCGCTTACGGCGCCGATGTCGGCGGAAACAATGAGTTCGGAGGCGTGCGCTTCCAGGATCTTTCGCACGAGCAGGAGTCCCAGTCCCGTGCCCGACGCCGATCCCGTGCGGCCGGGACTGTTCATCAGCAGCTGCGCCCCTTCGGGGTCCGACGCGGGGTTCGTGATGCGAAAGAGAACGCCGTCGCCTGCGGGCCGCAGCTCAAGCGTCACGGTCTCGTCGCGGCCGCTCGCGCGCCGGGCGGCGTCGGCGTTCGCAAGAAGATTGACGAGCGCTTCATGAATGAGGCCGGGGTCGCAGCGGACGGCGGGAAGCCGGGGTTCGGCCATGAGCCGGGCAGGCGCGACATCCGCGGCGTTTCGCGCCAGCGCCAGCGGCGAAGCTGTCGTGAAGTCAGGATGTTCGGCGCGAAAGAGGCGCTTTATGGCGAGCGCTGATTGACGGGCTCGCTCTGTTTCTTTCAGGATGAGCCGAAGCCCTTCCTGCGTTTTGTCGGGGGAAAGGGAGCCCGAAGCGAGGGCGGAAAGGAGCGCCGCGGTGTAATTGCCGGCGGCGGTGACGGGGGTGAGAAGCTGGTGCGCGAGCGCTGAAGCTTCCGTTGACGGGGAGAAATCAGTAGACATGAAACCGTGGGCCTCTGACAAAATAGCGGCGGCGCCGGCGTCAGGCCGGCTGACCAGATACCAGTTTGCGGCAGCAATGAGGAAAGTATTGTATGGATCAGAATGCCATGAAGCGCGCGACGGCCTATGCCGCGCTTGATTATGTGAAGGACGGCGAAATTCTCGGCGTGGGCACGGGCTCGACGGTGGATTTCTTCATTGACGGTCTCGCTGAGATGGGAAAAAAGCCCTCCGCCTGTGTTTCAAGCTCCGTGCGCTCGAGCGAAAAATTGAAGAAGCTCGGCTTCAAGGTGATTGACCTGAACGAGCTTACGGAAGACATCTCGGTCTATGTGGACGGCGCCGATGAAATCAACGGTCGCTTTGAAATGGTGAAGGGGGGCGGCGGCGCGCTCACCCGTGAAAAGATTGTGGCGAGCGCTTCAAAGACCTTCGTCTGCATCGCCGACGCGACGAAGAAGGTGGAGACCCTGGGGAAGTTCCCGCTGCCCGTGGAAGTGATTCCGATGGCGGCGGGGCTGCTGGCTCGCCGCATCAAGGCGCGCTGGGGCGGCGAGCCCGTTGAGCGCGACTTCACGACGGACAACGGCAACCGCATTCTGGACGTGCGCGGCCTCACGATTCATGAAGCCCGCGCGATGGAACTGGAGATGAGCGCCATGGCGGGCGTCGTCACCTGCGGGCTTTTTGCGGCGCGCCCCGCGGACGTGCTGCTTCTGGGCACGCCCGAAGGCGTGAAGAAATTCGTGCGCTGAGCCTTCGCGTCGCACAGCAAAACGCCGTCCGCGGGATGAGCCCTTCGGACGGCGTCTTCTTTCTGGAAAAAAGCGAAGAATCAGGCCTTCTTTTCTTCCACGGGCGTGTGGTTCGGCACGTTCTCCACGCCGTTGCCGAAGAAGTACTGCTCGCACTGGCTCATGAGGTGCTGGCGCACCTTGATGTCCGCGCAGTTGAGACCGTACTCGTTGATCATCATGGTCTGCAGCTTCTTCCAGTCTTCCCAGGCTTCCTTGCTCACCTGCGCCCAGATCTTCTTGCCGAGCTCGCCCGGCACCGGCGGAAAGTCCAGACCTTCGGCCTCTTTCTTGAGCTTAATGCATTGCACGGTGCGTGCCATAATGCTTCATCCTTCTAAATGCGGGGTTGGCGCCGGCCGTCTTCGGCCTGCGGCGCGATAAGCCTCCGATTGTAGACGCAGACCGCTCCGATTTGAGTTCGTCCGCCGTCTCGTTTCTCGTTTTTTCCCAGTTTTTCATCAAGCCATGTCTGACGCTGCCACGAGCCGCCCTTTTGATTCTTTGCGCAAAATGATGGAGACGACCGTCAAGGCCGCGCCGAAGCCGGCGGCGCCGCAAAAGCCCGCGGCCGTGAAGCGTCCGGAGGCTCCTGCAGCGGAAAAGCCGCCCGTGAAGAAGACCTTTTTGCAGACGACGGAGAAGACAGCTCGCGCGGCGTCGACTGAAAAGAAGCCCGCCCGCGTGTTTGCGGGCCGGATGCCGGGGGCTGGACGAAAGCCCGAGAAGGCTGCCAAGCCGCCCGTTGCGTCCGGGGCGCAGCGCCTGACCTTTGAAGAAAGCCGCACGCCCATTCCGCCCTTCACGCTGATGCCGGGGCTCCCCGTGAGCGAGCGCGGCGACGAGCTTGTGAAGGCGGTGAAGGAGAATCAGGTCATCATCGTCTGCGGCGAGACGGGCTCAGGCAAGACGACGCAGCTCCCCAAGATCTGCCTCATGGCGGGGCGAGGGAAAAAGGGGCTCATCGGCCACACGCAGCCGCGCCGCATCGCGGCGAGCTCCATTGCCAAGCGCCTCGCGGAGGAGCTTCACACGAAGCCCGGCGACGTCGTGGGGTTCAAAGTGCGCTTCACGGACGAGACTGGTCCCGGCGCCACCATCAAGCTCATGACGGACGGCATTCTGCTGGCGGAGACGCAGACGGATCCGCTTTTAAAGCGCTACGACACGATCATCATTGACGAAGCGCACGAGCGTTCGATCAACATCGATTTCTTGCTGGGCTACTTGAAGAAGCTCCTGCCCCGTCGTCCCGACCTCAAGGTGATCGTCACCTCCGCCACGATTGACGCCGAGCGCTTTGCCAAGCACTTCGGCCGCGATGCAGAGCATCCGGCGCCGGTCTTCACGATTTCGGGCCGCACCTACCCGGTGGAGATTCGCTGGCGGCCCGTGGAGGACGTGGACGAATCGGACGACAAGACGGGGATGGACGCCATTGCGGATGCGGTGGAGGAGCTGGAGGGCGCTGGCCGCGGCGACATTCTGGTGTTCCTGCCGGGCGAGCGGGAGATTCGAGAAGCGGCGGAGGTGATCAGCCGCCGGCACCGCCCCGGCACGCTGGACGTCCTGCCACTTTACGCCCGGCTTTCTGCGGCGGATCAGGAGCGCGTCTTTTCGCCGGGCGGCGTGCGCCGCGTGGTGCTCGCGACGAACGTGGCGGAGACGTCGCTTACTGTTCCCGGCATTCGCTTCGTGGTGGACACGGGCTTTGCGCGCGTGAAGCGCTACTCCTATCGCAACAAGGTGGAGCAGCTTTTGGTCGAGCCCGTGAGCCAGGCTTCCGCCAATCAGCGCGCCGGCCGCTGCGGCCGCGTCGCCGACGGCATCTGCATTCGCCTTTACGATGAAAACGACTGGGCGCGGCGTCCGGCCTTCACCGATCCGGAGATTCTGCGCAGCAACCTCGCGGCCGTGATCCTGCGCATGAAGTCCTTGAAGCTGGGCGAAGTGCGCGACTTCCCGTTTGTGGAGCCGCCGCCCGCGCGCGCGGTGGCGGACGGCTACGCGGTCTTGACGGAGCTGGGCGCGATTGACGACGTCGGCAATCTCACCGAGGTGGGGCGGCAGCTGGCGCGACTTCCTGTGGATCCGAAGTTTTCCCGCATGCTTCTGGCCGCCGCGGATCGCGGAGCTTTGGCGGAGGCGCTTGTCATCGTCTCGGGGCTTTCCGTGCAGGATCCTCGGGAGCGTCCAATCGACGCGCAGCAGGCGGCGGACACGGCGCACAAGGCGTTCAAGGACGAGCGAAGCGACTTCCTTTCCTATGTGAAGATGTGGCAGTGGTTTGAGAAGGCCCGCGCGGAAAAGGAAAGCAACAAGAAGCTCACGGAAAGCGTGCGGCAGAAGTTTTTGTCGCCCCGGCGCCTGCGGGAGTGGCGGGACGTCTACAAGCAGCTTCTGGAGCTTGCGAACGACATCGGCTGGAAGCGCAACACCGTCCCCGCGCGCTACGAGGAGCTGCATCAGGCGCTCCTCACGGGGCTTCTGGGCAACCTGGGCTGCCGGCAGTTGGACGGCGACTTTCGGGCGCCGCCTTACTTGGGCGCCCGGGGCATTCACTTCTGGCTCTGGCCCGGCAGCGCCATTGCGAAGAAGGGTTGCCGCTGGGTGATGGCGTCGGAGCTCGTGGAGACGAGCCGTCTCTTTGCGCGCTGCTGCGCGGACATTGAGCCTGAATGGGTGGAGGCGGCGGCAGGGGCCCTCCTTAAAAAGAGCTGGTCGGAGCCCCATTGGGAGAAGAAGCGCGGCGCCGTTACGGCTTACGAGCGCGGCACCCTCTACGGGCTTCCCGTCTACCAGCAGCGCCGCGTCACTTACACGCAGCACGATCCGAAGCTCTCCCGCGAGATTTTCATTCGCCAGGCGCTGGTGGAAGGCGAATTTGACAGCCGCGCCGCGTTTTTCCGGCACAACCAGGATCTCGTGAAGGAGATTCGCGACATTGAAGCCAAGAGCCGCCGGCCGGACGTGTTGGTGGACGACGAGCTCATCTACGCCTACTACGACGAGCACATCGCCGCCGGCATCGCTGATCAGGCCTCTTTTGAAGCGTGGCTGAAGGAAGCGCAGAAGAAGGAGCCCAAGATTCTCTTTCTTACGCGAGAGGAGCTGATGCGCCACGACGCGCAGGGCGTCACGACAGACTACTTCCCCAAGAAGCTGCGGATGGCGGGAACCGACATGGCGGTGAGCTACCACTTCGAGCCGGGCGCGCCGCGCGACGGCGTGACGCTTGCGGTGCCTCTCTTTGCCCTGAATCAGATTGATCCCGCGCGCTGCGACTGGCTCGTGCCCGGCATGGTGAAGGAGAAGGTGCAGAGCCTTTTGAAGAGTCTGCCGCAGAAGCTGCGGCGTCACTGCGTGCCGCTCGCGGACTACGCCGCGGGCTTTTTCACGCGCTCCAAGGAAGGCGCGCCTCTGCCCGGGAAGACGTTGATCGACGCTTTGATCGAGGACATCGCGCAGGAGACCGGCATTCGCTGCAATCGCGAGGACTTCAAGACGGAGTTTCTCGCGAAGCACCTTGTGATGAACTTCAAGGTGATTGACGAGCACGGACGGCAGCTCGCGATGGGGCGGAACCTCGCGGAGCTTCGCAGCGAACTGGGAGAAGCCGCGCAGGAAAGCTTCCGCACGGTGGCGGAGGCCGACCAGAGCGTTGCCGAAGACTTGGCCGACCACATTACGGTGTGGAATTTCGGGGAGCTGCCGGAGCTGATGGAGATTCAGCGGCGCGGCGAGACGCTCATCGGCCATCCAGCGCTCGTAGATCGCGGCGACTACTGTTCGCTCGAGGTGTTTGACGATCCGCAGCAGGCGGAGAAGCAGCACCGCGCCGGGCTGCGGCGTCTCTTCATGATTCAGATGAAGGAGCAGGTGAGGTACTTGGAGAAGAACCTCAGCTCGCTGCACCGCGTGCAGATGATGGCGGGCGTCGTGGAGCCGGCCTCGGCGGGCTTTGACAGCTTCGAGTCGCTTCGTGACGACGTGACGGCGCTTGCCGTTGAAATCTGCGCCATGGAAAAGCCCTGGCCCGTGAATGCGCAGGGCTTTGGCGAGCGAAAGGACGCGGCGCGAACGAAGCTTTCGCTTATCGGGCAGGAGATCGCCCGCACGGTGGAGGCGGTGGCGACGGAGCTTTCGACGATTCCGAAGAAGCTTCAGGCGGCGAAGGCCTGGCCTGAAGCGGTGAAGGACATCACGGCGCAGCTGAAGCGCCTTTTCCCGAAGCACTTCCTTTTATCCGTGAACGAAGAGCGCCTGCGCCACTACGTGCGCTACGTGAAGGCGGTGAACGTGCGGCTTGACAAGCTGCGAAACGACCCCGCGCGGGACGCGCAGAAAATGCAGGAGCTGACGCAGCTCTCGGTTCCCTATTACCGGGAGCTGGCGGCGCGGCGGGGCCAGGCTGACGAGCGGCTGGCGGACTTCGGATGGCTCTTGGAAGAGTTGCGCGTCTCGTTCTTTGCGCAGGAGCTGCGCACTCCGGTGCCGGTGAGCGTGAAGCGCCTGCAGCGCGTCTGGGAATCGATCCGGCGGCTTTGATGGGCGGAGTCCGCATTTGATCGACAAGGAAAAACCACGTAACATCCGTCCGTTTTGGATTGAAAAGGCCTCTTGTCGTGTCTTTGCGTTTCTTATGTGCAGCGCTCGCTGCCGGCGTTGCCGCGGTTTTCTCTGCTTCCGCGGGCGCAGCGCCGGCGGAAGTGGCGTCTCTGCATCCGGTGACGAGCTATTCGTCGCCGGACCGCGTGGTGACGGCGAAAAAGCGCCGCTATGTGTCGCTTCGGCGCCGCGGTCCTTCCGCTGCGATGCTTGCCGGTCTTCGCGATACGCCGGATCCGCTCGAGCTCTCGAGCTCGGTCGCCTACATGGCGGACGAAGATACGGGGGAGGTCTTCTTTGAGAAGAACGCGGACGTGCCGCTGCCCATTGCGTCCGTGACAAAGCTCATGACGGCGCTCGTCATCATGGAAAGCGAGCTGCCGATGAACGCCCGGCTTGCCGTGGATCGCTCGGACTATGTGAAGTGCAAGGCGGAAAGCAAGCTGCGGGTCGGCATGGTGCTCACTCGTGAGGCGACGCTTCGCGCGGCGCTCATGAGTTCGGACAATCGTGCGGCGCACATGCTCGCGCGCACTTACCCGGGCGGCGTCAAGGCGTTTGTGGAGGCGATGAACGCGAAGGCGGCGGAGCTTGGCATGGAGTCGAGCCAGTTCTCCGATCCCACGGGGCTTTCCAACGACAATGTCTCCACGGCGCGTGATTTGGGATTGCTCGCTGCGGCGGCGCATCAGCACGAGATGATCCGCAAGGCGTCCACGACGCCGGTGGCGGCGATTGACGCGGGCACGCGGACGCTTCACATGCAGACCACGAACCGCCTCATTGGAGATCCTCGCTGGAAGGTGGGCCTGCAGAAGACGGGTTTTACGACGGCGGCGGGTCGCTGCATGGTGGTGCAGAGCGAATTTGCCGGCCATCGCCTCGTCATGGTGGTGCTTGATTCGGAAACGAACGGCAAGCGCGCCGACGACATGCTTCGCATGAAGCGGTGGCTTGAGGACGAAACGGAGTTCAACACGGTGTTTGCGCAGAGCAAGCCCTGGGAGCTCATGTAGCGTTCCTCAAAAAAACAACGTCAAAGGGCTGTCCTTCGGGGCGGCCTTTTTTTGATTCGCTTGTGATCAAAGATGACATGGGACTGCGCCGGTTGGGAGGCGGTCTGATATCCTTTCCCGGCACAAGCGGCGGGCAGTCGTAGCCTGGACCGCAGAACTTGATCGGCGGCCCTCCGGCGAGCGGACCGGCCGCCTGAAGGAGAGAAAATGAAGAGCATCGGCATTGTGGCGGGCGCCCATCCGGAGCAGGCGGTGGCCTTGAAGGCGGCGATTCTCGCGAAGGATCACACGGCGCGCGTGGTGATTGAGGAGACGGCGCTGCGGCAGGACGCGCCGGACGATCGGATGAAGCTCGGGGATCGAAAGATCGAGCTTTTCAATGCGGCGGAGTCGCTTTTTGAGAAGGGCTTTTCCGTGGTGGCCTTCACCTGCGCCTGCCCGCACCGCTGGTTCGGGGAGCTCGTGAATGAAGCGTCTGCTCACCTTGTTGATCCCTGCGATGACGCGGGCGAGCTGCTTGATGTCGCCTGCTATGCGGAGAAGCTCCTTTCGGCTTGCGGCGGCATTCCCGCCAAGCCCTTCAAGGTGGGCATGATCGGCGGCCTCGGGCCGGCGGCGACGGTGGACCTCTATGACAAGATCACGAAGGCGACGCCGGCGACGAACGATCAGGAGCACATTCGCGTCGTGATCGAACAGAACCCGCAGATTCCAGACCGCACGAAGTGCCTGCTGGACAACGGCACGGACCCGACGCTGGCGCTCTACCACTGCGCGAAGCGTCTGGAAAAGGACGGCTGCGACGCCCTCATCATTCCCTGCAATACGGCGCACGCTTTCGTGCCCTACATGGAGCGTCATCTCTCCATTCCCTTCATCAACATGCAGAAGGCCTGCATGGATGAAATCGCCGCCAAGTTCGGCGACAAGGCGCGCGTGGGGCTGCTCGCCACGACGGGCACCGTGAAGACGGGGATCTACACGAAGAAGGCGGAGGCGATGGGAATCGCCATGTTCGTGCCGGACGCGGCGCATCAGGAGCGCGTCATGGCGGCGATCTACGGGCCCAAGGGCGCCAAGGCGGGCTACACCGACGGCGTCTGCCGCGAGGATCTGGTGAGCGCCGCCGAGTACATGGTGAAGACCTACGACTGCAACGTGCTCATTCTGGGCTGCACGGAGCTGCCGCTTATTCTGGATGAAGGCGACATGGAAGTCGCCGGCAAGACGGTGTTCATCATTGACCCGACGTCGGCGCTGGCGCGCCGCGTGGTGAAGACGGCGCAGGAAGCCAACAAGGAGCGCGGCTTCTAACGGCGCTGAGCGCAGAAAGAAGCAGACAAGAGGCGGAGCCCGGCGAAAGCCGGGCTTCGTCGCATTGGATGGGAGGCGTCAGGCGCCTGCGGCTGGTGCGGCGCTTTGCTGCAGGAGCCGAGTGATGGTGGCGGCGGCTTTCGTGACAAGGTCGACGTAAAGCGGCTTGTTGTCCATGGCGCCTTCGCTCATGAGGGTGATGGCGGCGATGATTCGGCCGCTTTCGTCTCGGATCGGGGCGCCGACGCAGCGAATGCCGTATTCGAGTTCTTCATTGTCTTCCGACCACCCGCGCTCGCGAACGAGGTCAAGCGCCATCACGAGCCGCTCTCGAGTGGCGATCGACTTGTTGGTGCGAGCCTTGAGGCCGGTGCGGCTGATGTAGCCCGAGAGTTCGTTGGGTGTGAAGGCGCTTAGGAAAAGCTTGCCGCCCGAGGAGCAGTGCAGCGGAGCGAGGGCTCCCACCTGGCGGGAGAATCGAACGCCGGTTTCGGCGGCGTAGAGATGGTCGACGTAGATGATGCTGTCGCCAGAGCGCATGCTCAAGTGCACCGCGAGCCCCGTCTTTTCAAAGAGGGCGCGCATGGCGTCCATGGCGGCGGCGCGCACAGGAAGCGCCTTTCGCACGCGGTTGCTGTATTCGAGAAACCGAAGTCCCAGCTGCCAGGTGCCGTCTTCGTGATGTTCGAGAAAGCCCTGGTCGGAAAGCGTCCACAGCAGTCGGTGCAGGCTCGAGGCATTGAGGCCCGTCGCCTTGGCGATCTGGTTGCTCGCGAGAGGCTCGTCGCTTCCGGCGATGACGTCAAGCACATGGGCGGCGCGCTCCAGCACTTGAACATTCTTTCCGTTGTTTTCGAAGGTAAAGCTCATGATGTTCTTTTCGCGTGGCCTCAGGCGGCGGGCGGCGTGTCCGGCAGGCGATCCGCCACGAGTTCAGCAATGTCCTTCAAAGCATAGGGCGCTTCGCCCGGCTTCGTCGTCTGCGCGGCGGCGCTTGTGAGCATCGTCATGCAGTGCGGGCACGCGCTTGCGGCGCCGCAGGCGTCGGCGGCCTTCAATTCCTTTAAGCGAATGACGTTGATTCGGGCCGGCCGGTCCATGAAGATCTGGGCGCCGCCCGCGCCGCAGCAATTCGTGGCCTCGCCGCTCGCCGCGGGGGCGAAAACGCGGATGCCGAGCGCGGCGAGAATCCGGCGCGGCGCTTCGGTGATGCCGTTGTAGCGGGCGAGATAGCAGGGGTCGTGATAAGCCAGAGACTCAGCGTCTCGCTTTTCGGGCGACAGCCGGCCGGAGGTGATCAGCTCCTCGATGAAGCTCGCGTGATCCACGACGTCAAAGCGGCCGCCTTCAAACTGCGGGTATTCGTTCTTGAACGTATTGAAGCAGTGAGGGCAGGCGGCGAGCAGCCGCTTGAAGCGGTATTTGGCGAGGTTTTCGATGTTTTCCGCAGCGGCCGTCTGGAAAAGGTATTCCTCGCCGGCGCGGCGAGCAAAATCAGCGTGGCAGCGCTCTTCGGCCATGACGGCGAACTTGACGCCCGCCGCCTTGAGGATCTTCACCATGGCTCGAGCGATCTTCTGCGCCCGCTTGTCGTAAGACGCGGAGCATCCCACCCAGTAGAGGATGTCATAGTCTTCGCCCGTCTTGGCGCGCGGGACGTCAAGCCCCTTGGCCCACGCCAGACGGCTGCCCGGGTCCATGCCCCAGGGGTTGCCGACCGAGGCGGTGTTTTCAAGGCTGCCGGCGAGTCCTTCGGGGAATTCGCCTTCTTCAAGCGCCAGATGCCGGCGCATCGCCACCACCATGTCGGGGATCGGAATGTCCGCCGGGCAGACGCGGGCGCAGGCGCCGCAGGTGGTGCAGCTCCAGAGAGCGTCCTTTTCGATGATGCCGCCGATGAGATCGCGGCTGTCAGCGGGGCTGTTGAGCCGGATTTTGAGGGAGGTGACGAGGCGCTTGGGATCAAGGGGCGTCGCCGCCTTCACGGCGGGGCAGACGCTGCGGCAACGGCCGCATTCCGTGCAGCCGTCCAGACGGGTGCGATCGAGTGTGGAGAACTGCTCAAAGCGAGAGATGCCGAAAGACTCCTGCTCTTCGATGTTTTCGATCTTGGGGATCGCGCCGGCCGGGGCCGTCTTGCGGCTGGCAATCGAAAGCGGCGTTTTAAAGAGGTGCGAGTAGTAGGTGAGCGGAAGCGCCGCGATGAAGGAGAGGGACGCCAGTCCGTGGATCACCCAGACAAAGGTGTGCAGCGTCTTCAGCGTGTCAGCGTCTGCGCCAGAAAGAAGCAGCGACAGGGCGTTGCCCACGGGAGAAAAAACGCGCCATTCGGGCGCCTGAACCGCAAGGCGCAGGGCTTCCGTGAGAAAGCCGGTGAGAACGATGGCGGCAAGCGACGCCAGAATGCAGGCAAAGCGGCCGTCAGCTTCCACGCGCGCGTCGTGAAGCGCGTAGCGGCGGACGGCGGCCACGGCGAGGCCCAGCAGCACGGCGGCGCCGGCGATGTCGAGAATGAGCTTGAAGCCGAGGTACACCCAGCCTTGCAGAAACTGTCGGTCAAAGAGATAGTGGCCGACGTCCCAGTCAAGAGTGGCGGTGGCGGTGCCGAGAAAGAGCAGGATGAAGCCCCAGAACATGGCGACGTGCGTTTTGCCGGGGCTGGTCTGCGACACCTTGGACTGCCCGAAGACTTCCTTCAGAAATTCCTTGAGGCAGAAGGCGCCGCGGGAGGCGTCCGGTGGCGCGGCGCGGTGATTCTTGATCGTGCGGATCACGCCCGCGGCGCAGACGGCGACGGTGACGGCGGCCAGCAGGTAAATGCCGATCTCCGCCCAGAAGGGCACGTTCCAAAAGCCGGGGCGAACCGGAACGGTTTCGTACATAAGGAATCCGAGTAAGACAGTGGGGTTGACGG